>JACCTM010000037.1 GCA_013812385.1 Geodermatophilaceae bacterium
TGGACATCTTCGCCCCGGGTTCGTCGATCAAATCGGCGTGGAGCACCAGCGATACGGCGACGAACACCATCAGCGGGACATCGATGGCCTCGCCGCACGTGGCCGGCGCAGCGGTGCTGTTCCTGCATCAGAACCCGTCGGCGTCGCCCTCAGCGGTCCGCAACGGTCTGGTGAACTCGGCCACCGTCGGAGTGGTCGGCAATGCGGGTGCCGGATCACCCAACCTGTTGCTCTACACCGGCCGCTAGCCGGAGCGCTGTCGGACCGATCAACTCTGCGGACCGACTTTAGTTCATAAAAGTCGACTGAGACGGTTACAGAAAGTAGCCGTTCTCCTCTGCTGCGCCCGTACCGAGGGAGCGGCAGTTCCGTACGGCGCTTCGCCCGCTCGAGGACCCGAGCGGCAGTGCACTCCGAACAGCAGATGCCAGCGACACCTGACAGCGACTGAGGGAGAAATGTGACAACACCGATCTGGCGGCGAGCAATCGCCGTCACTGCGGCCGCGCTGGCCGTTGCCACCGGAGGAGCCGGGATTGCCGGCGCCGACTAACCGCAGGTGGTGGTCGAGGGGACGCAAAACCCGACCACCATCGAGGGGGAGTACATCGTTGTGATGCGGCCGGGCGCGCAAGCCGCGGCCAACCGGTTGGCGGCCGTCGCCGATGCGCGTCGCAACGGGGCTCAAGTCCAACGCGAGTACGGCCATGCGCTGCAGGGGCTTCGCGGCCAGACTTCCCCAGCGCGCCCTCGACCTGCTGCGCAGCAACTCCAACGTCGCCTACATCGAGGCCGATCAGACGATCACGCTGAACGCCACCCAGTCGCCGGCGACGGGCGGGCTCGACCGGGTCGACCAGCGCGCACTACCGCTGAACAACAGCTACACCTACAACTTCACCGGAAGCGGTGTCACCGCATACGTCATCGACACCGGCGTTCGCTTCAGCCACACCGACTTCGGGGCCGCGCAGTCACCGGCTAGACGCCATCGACGGCGGCAGCGCAGACGATTGCAACGGTCACGGCACCACGTGGCGGGTACCGGCGGCGGAGGCACGTACGGCGATGCCAAGGGCGTCCGTATCGTCGGCGTCCGCGTCCTGAACTGCCAGGGCAGCGGCTCTAACTCGCAGGTGATCGCCGGGATCGACTGGGCCACCGGCAGCCACGCCGCCGGTGCCCCCGCCGTGGCCAACATGAGCCTCGGTGGCAGCGCGTCCAGCGCGCTCGACACCGTGGTACGCAACTCGATCGCGGACGGCATCACCTATGCCATCGCTGCGGGCAACTCCAACACGAACGCCTGCACCCAATCGCCGGCCAGGGTCGCCGAGGCGATCACGGTCGGCTCGACCACGACAGCTGATGCCCGGTCGTCGTTCTCCAACTTCGGGACCTGCCTGGACATCTTCGCGCCGGGCTCGTCGATCACGTCGGCCTGGCACACCAGCAACACTGCGACCAACACCATCAGCGGCACCTCGATGGCCTCGCCGCACGTGGCCGGGGCTGTTCGTGCAACAGAACGGGTCGGTCTCGCCGCAGGCCGTCCGTGATGGTCTGGTGAACTCCTCGACCACCGGGGTGGTCACCAACGCTGGCACGGCGTCGCCGAACCGGCTGCTGTACACCCTGGGCGGATCAACCCCACCGCCTCCACCCCCACCGCCGCCACCGGGCTGCGGCGGTCTGCCCGAGCAGTTCACCGGCTCGTTGGCCGGCACCGGTAGCCAGATCTACTACACCGGCACTGCCGGCTTCACGGCTGCGGCCGGCACGCATCGAGGCTGCTTGGACGGCCCCAGCGGTGCCGACTTCGACCTGGTCCTTTACCGGAAGAACAGCTCCGGTGGGTGGACGTCCGTGGCTCGCGCTGAGGGCGTCCCCGCTGACGAAAGCATAACCTACACAACGGGTGTCGCCGGCCCGTACGTCATGATGCCTGCCGTCAGGCGGTTCGGAGTCGAGCTGACATTTCCGGTCCCAGGCATGGACGCCGGGGTCGCCGTAGACCACGATGAGACAGCCAGGAACGGGTGAGCAACACTGGCGGTCCGGCAGGAACCAAGCCGGCCTGATCTGAGCGCACTTCCACACGCCGAGAACACGCACGGCCGAAGACGCACGTCCGAGAAGCGTGAGCACACCGCTCTGCCGACGGTCGAACTGCTGGACTGCCAGGGCAACGGCTTCGACTCGACGGTCATCGCCGGTCTGGACTGCGTCACCGAGAACCATGCCGCCGGAGCGCCGGCCGTGGACAACCTGAGCTTGGGCGGCAGTGTGTCGACTGCCTTGGACGACGCACTGCGCACTTCCATTGCCGACGGTGTCACATATGCGGTTTCGGCGGGCAACCAGAGTGCCGACCCATGTAACCAGTCGCGGGCCCGAGTGACCGAGGCGATCACGGTGGGCTCGACGACTGTCGAGGACTTCCGATCCTCGTTCTCGAACTTCGGTACGTGCGTGGACATCTTCGCGCCGGGCTCGTCGATCACCTCAGCCGGCATCGACAGTGACACCGCTGTCGCCATCTACAGCGGAACCTCGATGGCCTCTCCGCACGTCGCCGGCGCCGCGGCCCTACTGGCGCAACAGAGCCCGGCCGCCCCCGCTGCGGCCGTGGGCGATGCGCTCGTCGGTTCAGCCACCCCGGATGTGATCATCGACCCGGGCCCCGTTCACCGAACCGGCTGCTCTACAGCCTCGGCAAGGCACCAGCGGGTCCACCTGCGCCCCCCGAGCCGAGCCGGAACCGCCGCCTGCACCCGAACCGCCGCCAGAACCGACTCCGCCGCCTGCTCCTGCGCCGATCGGCTGCGCCAGTCTGCCCGAGCAGTTCACCGGGTCCTTCACCGCAACCGGTGGCCAGTCCTATTACGCCAGCGGCGACGGCTTCACTGCCGACGCGGGTACCCATCAGGGCTGTTTGGACGGGCGCGAAGGCGTCGACTTCGACTTGGCACTGGAACTCTGGAACGGCTTAGCTTGGGTAGGAGTGGCGTACAGCCAAAGCTTCGATCCGGACGAGAGCATCACCTACGACGGCAGCGCGGGTACCTATCGTTGGCGGGCTTATTCGTACTCCGGCACCGGCAGCTATACCTTCGGGATGCAGCGGCCGTAGCCGGGTAGGTCGTCCGGTCGCGCTGTGGTGCCGCTGCGTCCGCAGCACCGCACGCGATAGCAGCCGCTTCTTCGGACTCAAACCGGCACAACCATGACCTCCCCGTGGTAACAGAACAGTGCCTGCGACATGTCGGGATTCTTCAATCCTGTCCACACGTCAACGGATAGACATAGGGCATGCCGACACAGATCACCGCCGCGTTCGATTTCGACAGCTGGGACGAGCAGGAGGTGCTGGACGTCGAGGGCGCCCGGATCGTACGGACGACGTTCGTCAAGCGGTTCACCGG
>JACCTM010000284.1 GCA_013812385.1 Geodermatophilaceae bacterium
CATCACCGCGGCGGCGGCTCGGTTCCTGGAAGCAGCGGTCGCAGCCGGACTCAACGTCGTCGTCTCCGGCGGCACCCAGGCCGGCAAGACCACACTGCTCAACTGCTTGTGCGCAGCGATCCCGGCCAGGGAGCGGGTGATCAGCGTCGAAGAGGTCTTCGAGTTGCGGATCCCGTTGCCGGACGTGGTCTCGATGCAGACTCGCCAGCCCAACCTCGAAGGCAACGGGGCGATCCCGCTCCGGCGGCTGGTCAAGGAAGCCCTGCGGATGCGTCCGTCCCGGATCATCGTCGGCGAGGTACGGCAGGAGGAAGCCCTCGACCTGCTGATCGCGCTGAACTCCGGCCTGCCGGGCATGTGCTCGATCCACGCCAACTCCGCCCGTGAGGCGGTGATCAAGCTGTGCACCCTGCCGTTGCTGGCCGGCGAGAACATCGGTCATGCCTTCGTGGTGCCGACGGTGGCGGCCAGCGTGGATCTGATCGTGCACATCGGAACCGACCCGTCCGGGCAACGCCGGGTACGTGAGATCGTCGCTCTGTCCGGCCGTACCGAGGGGGACGTGGTCGAGACCAGCGACATCTTCCACTCTCGTGACGGGGTCCTCGTACGGGCGGACGGGTTTCCGCCACACGAAGACCGCTTCGCTCGGATCGGTCTCGAATTGTTCAGTGTCCTAGGCCCTTCCGTGGACGAGCCGACCGCGGCAAGGCACACCTCCAATGAGCGATCCCGGTGAGCACCGGCGGCCTGGGCGCTGTGCTCGGACTCCTGCTGGGCACTGGGCTACTGCTCATCTGGCGCAGTCAGGGTGTGGCCGCGACGCTGGTTGCGCGCACCGGCGGTTTCACCCGGAACCGCAACGAGCAGTTGCGACGCGCGGGTCTGCAGGGTGTGAGCTCGACCCAACTGCTGTTCGTCCAGATCGCCGCCGGTCTGCTCTCGGCGGTCGTCGTGCTGCTCGCCACAAGCACGTTGACGATCAGTATCTGTTTCGGCGTCTTCGGAGGCCTGCTCCCGTGGATGCTGGTCCGCCGCTTGGCGTTCAAGCGACTCGCTGATCTGCGAGCGGTCTGGCCGGAGGTCGTCGACAACCTCGTCTCCGCCGTACGAGCGGGACTGTCTCTGCCGGAGGCCCTGTCCGGGTTGGCAATTCGCGGTCCTGAAGTCTTGCGAGAGCCGTTTGCCGAGTTTGCCGCCCGGTATCGCTCCAGCGGGCGTTTCATGGGCTGCCTTGACGCGCTCAAGGACGACCTGGCCGATCCGGTCGCCGACCGCATCATCGAGACCCTGCGGGTGGCTCGTGAGGTCGGCGGGACCGATCTCGGGCGGGTGCTGCGGACTCTGGGGACGTTCCTGCGTGAGGACGCCCGGGTACGAGCTGAGCTGGAAACCCGGCAGGGTTGGACGGTCAACGCCGCTCGGCTGGCCGTCGCGGCCCCCTGGGCGGTGTTGCTGTTGCTGGCCACCCAACAGACGACCTTGGTTGCCTACGACACCCCAGTGGGCACCGGCCTGTTGATCGGTGGCGGCGTGGTCTGCGTCTTCGCCTACCGGCTCATGCTGCGGATCGGCCGGCTGCCCGACGAGCCGCGGGTGCTTTCGTGAGCGAGCATCGCAGCGAGGTACGAGCCAGGAGCGCAGCGAACGACCGTGCGGAGCACGGAGTGTTGTCGTGAGTCCCACCTTGCTCGGCATGAGTCTCGGGCTGGTCGCGGCAGTCGGGATCTTGCTGGCCGTTCGCGCGGCGCCGCCGTTACGGGCGATCCGACTCGAGGATCGCCTGGCGCCCTACCTCCGAGACACCCCCAGTCCATCGCGACTGCTGTCTGTGACCGCGCCGGCATCGAGGATGACCGGGCTGATCCGACGCCTGGCCGGTCCGTCCATCGCCGACGGCGCACGGTTCGTCGATCGACTACTCGGCGGGCGGGCCTCGGTACGGCGCCGCCTCGCGGCCCTGGGCAGTGACGACACCGTCGAGGACTTCAGGATCGAACAGGTCATCTGGGCGGTGCTGGGCTTGGTTGCCGGCTCGGTGGCGGCGCTGCTGTTCACCACGGTGAGCGGGACGCTGAACCTGCTCTCGGTGACACTGCTGTGCGGAGCCGGATTGGTCGGGGGGGTGCTCGGCCGGGACTGGTGGCTGACCCAGGAGGTCACCAAGCGCGAGCAGATCATGCTCGCCGAATTCCCGATCATTGCCGAATTGCTCGCCCTCGCGGTGACCGCGGGAGAGAGCCCGGTCGGCGCGATCGATCGGGTCTGCCGGCTCAGCGGTGGGCAGCTGGGTCAGGAACTCGCCGAGACGTTAGGCCGGGCCAGGGCCGGAGTTCCGCTGGTCGAGGCGCTGCAGGGGCTCGTGGACCGTACATCGCTGGCACCACTCGCCCGGTTCGTGGACGGCTTGGTGGTGGCCCTGGAGCGGGGCACACCACTGGCCGAGGTATTGCGTGCGCAAGCCGCGGACGCACGTGAGGCCGGTAAACGCGAGTTGCTCGACAGCGGTGGTCGCAAGGAGATCGCGATGATGGTCCCGGTTGTCAAGGGGTACCCTTTCTAGCATGGGACCACGTAGCGTCATCTATGCCCGCCAGAGTCTCGACCGCTCAGGCGAGGGCGCCGCCGTCGAACGCCAGATCGCAGACTGCCGCAAGCTGGCTGAGTCCCGCGGATGGGACGTCCTAGACGTCGTGTCCGACAACGACATCAGCGCCAGCAACGGGAAGGCTCGCCCCGGCTACCAGCGCGTTCTGACGATGATCGAAAGCGGTTCCGTTGATCGCGTCGTCGTCTGGGCCGTCGATCGGCTTACACGCAGGATGCGCGACCTCGAGGACGTCGTAGATCTTTGCGAGCGCACCGGGGTCAGCATCGCGACGGTGTCCGGGGAC
>JACCTM010000220.1 GCA_013812385.1 Geodermatophilaceae bacterium
GGGGACGGTACGTTCACCATGCTCACCGGCGGAGTGCAGGACTACCTGGCCCGATCATCGGGTCGCGGGAGCCAGCGTCAGACCGGATCCCGGCCAGCTGCCTCGGCTTCGGGCGGCGAGGCGCGGATCTCGGGACGCGCGGCGCAGCGCCGTACGGCCGGAAAGGAGTTGGCCCGCATCGAACGTCAGCTGGCCAGGGTCGACGCTCGGGAGAGCCGGCTGCACGCCGAACTGGCCGAGCATGCGAGTGACTTCTCCCGGGTGTCGGTGCTCGACGCCGAGCTGCGCGAGTTGCTCGCGGACAAGGCGCGGCTGGAAGAGGACTGGCTGCAGACCGCCGATGACGCGGAAGTACCCAACGGCTGAGTTCGGTTCAACGCTGAAGGTCGCGGATGGACTGGTCAGCTGGACAGGCGGCGAGCCGAGACGTCCTCGTGGGCCAGTCGCCGTAGGGCCAACAGCACCGGCTCGAGCAAGAGCGTTCCGATGACCACGTACCGAACTGCCTCGGCCGGTGAGTCCATCGGAACGTCGGCGACGTCTTGCTCCCCCAACTCATAGGCAGCCCGGGCGTACCGGTCCAGCATCTGATCGGGGGTGTCGAAGCCGGCCGCCTGAAGTGCCTGCAGACCCTGCGCCATGGACGACACCGCGGGTGAATCCTCGTGCACCTGCCATTCCCAGCGGCGTAGGTGCGCCTGCGCGGTGCTGAGGTCGGGTCGCTCGTTCTCGGCCATGGTGGGGAGCGCGCTGTGCGCGGCGCCGATCATGTCGTGCGGTGACAATGCCGGGTCGTCGACCGCAGCCAGGACCGCGCGCGCGGTGGAGATGGACAGGCCACCGGTGCCGAGTAGGGCGCGGATCAGTGCGAGCCGAGCGACGTGCTCCTCGCCGTACTGCGCCTGCGTCGCAGCCGTCGGCTCGCCGGCCGGCAGCAAACCCTCTCGCAGGTAGTACTTCACCGTGCCGATGGGTACGCCGCTGCGCCTAGCCAGTTCCGAGATCCGCATCGACTCATCCTCCTCCGGCACTTGACATTGGAAAGCTGCAGTATCCATTCTTAGACAGCTTAACTTTCCAACTACTCGGAGGACAGCATGACAGGCACCAGCCAACAAGATCGTGAGCGCCGTGAGTCAAGTCCGCCTGCACCGCCGGTGCTCACGATCACGTCGTCGGACATCGAGCGCCTCAATCCCGGCGGCCTGCCACCGGTAGCCGGCTATTGCCAGGTCACCGTGGCCCGCGGTACGCGCACCGTGCACGTCTCCGGCCAGGTCGGCATCGATGCCGACGGCGAACTTGCAGGCCCGGATCATCGGTCCCAGATCGAGCAGGCGATCCGCAATCTCCAGCTCGCCCTGGCCGGCGGGGGCGCTTCCATCGAGCAGGTGGTCAAGTCGACCTTCTACGTCGTCGACTACAGCCCCGAAGTGATGGGATCGCTGGCCGAGGCGTCGACTGCGGTCTTCGGCACCCAGCCGCCCGTCTTTGCGGTCACCCTGGTCGGCGTGGCGACGCTGGCCGACCCCCGGTTCAAGGTCGAGATCGAAGCAACGGCGGTCCTGCCGTGACACACATGACCCAGATCCGTCAGGGACGCTGGACCCACGAGCACGCAGGAGACCTGACCGTCTTTCTGATCGGGATGCGGATCAACCGGCTCCGGCGGCCCGACGCGTGGGGACCGGTTCTGGCCGCCATGGGTCCGATGCTCGCCGAACTGTCGCGCGATCCGGAATCCGGCTTTCTCGGTTACGAGATGTCGCTCGGCCTGCGCGGCCCCGTCCTGGTGCAGTACTGGCGCAGCACCGAGCAGCTGTACGCCTACGCCGGCGACCGCGAGGCCGCGCACCGGCCCGCGTGGGCGGCGTTCAACAAGCGGGCCCGCAAAGTGCCCGGAGCCGTTGGCATCTGGCACGAGACCTATCAGGTGGCCAAGGCCGAGAGCATGTACGTCGACCTGCCGCCGACCGGCCTGGCCAAGGCGACCTCCGGCCGAACTGTCACCGCTCGGCTGGATCAAGCCCGCTCTCGACTGTCGCCGGTCGCCTCCGCCAGTTGATCATCGGAACCTGCGTGGGGTTATCCGGGCGTGTCCGGGTGCGATAACCCGGCCCAGTTCCGATGATCAACTTCCGCCGGAGCGCTCCGGTGCTTCTCCGGTGTCAGTGCAGTAAGGGCTGCCCTTGTCGCCCTCGGGGCCCGTTGGGTAGCGAACCGCCGCTCTCGCGGCGGTCACCAGATGCGGACGCGATCCTCTGGGGGCAGCCACATCCCGTCCCCTTCGACGACATCGTAGGCCGCATAGAACTCTTCGAGGTTGCGTACCACGTTGGCGCGGAACTCCGGCGGCGAGTGCGGGTCCACCGACAACTGGCGAATAGCCTCGGCCTCGCGGACCTTGGCCTTCCAGCATTGGGCCCAGCCCTCGAAGAACCGTTGCGCCCCGGTCATCCCATCGATCACCGGAGCTTCCTTGCCCTGCAGCGAGATCAGATATGCCACATAAGCGATGGTCAGCCCGCCGAGGTCACCGATGTTCTC
>JACCTM010000289.1 GCA_013812385.1 Geodermatophilaceae bacterium
GTCCTGGAGCGGATGCCGCCCGAGGACGAGGTCGCCGATACCGCCGATGTCTTCGACCTGCTCTCCGATCCCAATCGGCTCCGGCTGCTCGTCGCGATGCTGGACGGGGAGTTGTGCGTCTGCGACCTCGCGGCGGTCACCGGGATGAGCGAGTCAGCCGCCTCGCATGCACTGCGGTTGCTCCGAGCGCATCGCGTGGTCACCGCGCGCCGCGCCGGGCGCCGGGCTTTCTATCGCCTGGCCGACGGCCACGTGCGGATGCTGCTCGATCTGGCCTTCACCCACACCCAGCACACCGACGCCGTGCACCCGGAACGGCGCTAGCCTGGTGGCTACCGACGCGAGCGACTCCGCCGGCCGTACCCACGGACACTCGCACGGCCATACGCACGGCTCGGCCTTCGGCCACGCCGGCGCCCGGCATCGCTGGCGCCTGGCCGTCGCCTTCGGGTTGATTGCCGCGTTCTTCGTCGTCGAACTGGTCTACGGCCTGATCTCCGGATCACTGGCACTGGTCTCTGATGCCGGACACATGGCCGCGGACGTGGTGGCGCTCGGTGCGGCGCTCGTGGCCACCCGGATCGCCACACGGGTGGACAAGACCGGACGGCGTACGTACGGGTCGTACCGGGCCGAGGTCTTCGCCTCGCTGCTTGCCGTTCTGCTCATGTTGGGCGCTTCTGCTTTCGTGGTCATCGAGGCGCTACGCCGGATCGGCGCGCCTGCCGAGGTCGCCGCCGGGCCGATGCTGGTCGTTGGTGCGATCGGGCTCGCGATCAACGTCGTGGTTCTGCTGATGTTGCGGGCCGGCGCCGGAGAGAGCCTCAACGTCAAGGGCGCCTACTCAGAAGTGGTCGCCGACACCGCCGGGTCGGTCGGCGTGATCGTCGCGGGCCTGCTCGTGTCCGCAACCGGATCTCCGGTGTGGGACACCGTCGTTGCGCTGGCGATCGGGCTGTTCGTCGTCGTACGCGCAATCTCATTGGGCCGCCAAGTGTTTGCGGTATTGGGCCAGCACGTTCCCGCCGGGATGGACCCAGACGCCGTGACTGCTGACCTGTGCGCCGTCGCAGGTGTCCAGAGCGTTCACGATCTGCACGTGTGGACATTGACGTCCGGGATGCATGTGGCCACCGTGCACCTGGTCACCGACGATCACGTGGACAGCCACGGTGTACTCGATCAGGCTCGTGAACTGTTGCGCAGCCACCACGGGATCGCGCATGCCACTCTGCAGATCGAACCGGCCGACCACACCGGCTGCGCTGAACTCGGCTGGTGACCCGCCGCTATTTCTGGCCGGGCTCGTCGTCCAGGTCGCGGTAGGCCTCACCCAGGTACTGCGCGCTGTCCCGTGCCCGGGACTGCTCGTCCTCTTCGACCAGGTGGTTGATCAGCTGCTGTGTGTCATCGGAATTCGGGATGTTCCGGAACACCTGTGGTGGCCCCTCGCCGGCCGACTCGATGGTCAGCGTGCCGGCGCCGATGATCCGATCCCACAGCGATTGGGTGTACGAGACATCGGTGATCCGGGTCAGCCCGATGTCCTTGCCATGCCGGCTCAGGATCCCGGTCCGCACCATCACCCGGTGCGTGGTGATCACGTAGTGGGTCGTGCGCCACCGCAAGACCGGAATGATGACCAGCAGGATCAAGACGATGACAGCGAGGGCCAGCACCACTATTCGCAGGATGTCCTGGGCATCACCGTCGGGGATCACCGCAACCAGGAACGACGCGACACCGACCACCAGGATGAACAGCACCGTGGGCACGAAGACGGTCAGCCAGTGTGGATGCAGGTGCTTGACGACGCGCTCGTCGCCGGCGAGCAGGTTCTCGGGAAAGGGCACCCGTCCAGCATGGCGCACCGACGCTCGACGACCCACCACCGCAACGCCCTCGCGCGTCAATCACCGGCTCGTACGTGGACGACGTCACCAGCGACGACCGTGGTGCGCGTTCCGTCCGCCGTACGAACCTGCAGGCCGCCGGAGGAATCAATTCCCTCCGCAGTCCCACGCAGCACCTCATTCGCCGGAAGGTGCACAGTCACCGCCCGACCCAACGTGTCACAGCAGCGTTCGTACCCGGCCTTCAGCCCACAATGATCCGCATCCCCGTCCGCGTCGACCCAAGCGGCGTACCACGACTCCAGGGATGTCATGAGCTCGATCAGCAGCGTCTCCCTGGACACCAGTACGCCTTGGGCCAGCAGTGACGTCGCCCCGTTGGGCATCTCCTGCGCGGTGGTCGAGACGTTCAGGCCCAATCCCACCGCCACCGCGCTGTCAGCGGACTCGGCGAGGATGCCGGCCGCCTTGGCCCGGTCGGGGCCCAGCAGCAGGTCGTTGGGCCACTTCAGCGCCACGTCCACATCGGACAGTGCTCGTACGGCGGTGAGCAGTGCCATGCCGGCGGCGATGGGCAGCCATCCCCACATGACCATCGGCGGTGCCGGTCTGAGCAGCACGCTCAGCGTCAGTCCCGCGCCCCGTGGACTGGTCCAGCTCCGGTCCAGGCGTCCGCGTCCGCTCGTCTGTTCCTCGGCGGCGACCACAAGGCCCTCGATCGCCCCGCGACGGGCGGCAGCGATCACCTCGGCGTTCGTGGACTTGACGGTGGAAAGGATCTGCGGCTGCGGCCAGCGCGAGGATCGGCGTCGGAGTTCCTGTCGTATGGAAGCGGCGTCGAGTGGCCCCCGGATGGCGGTCAGATCGGCTGGGTCGGGCACGCCGATACGCTACGGCGCGTGACTGCTGAGCCAGGCCCCGCGCCGGAACCCGGCCACGACCAACCCGATCGGCACACCACAGCCGGCAAGTTGGCCGACTTCCGGCGGCGGGTGGACGAGGTCTCCGAGGCCGGGCACTCCCGGGCCGCGGACAAACAGCACGACCTCGGCAAGATGACCGCGCGCGAGCGGATCAAGGCCCTGCTCGATGACGGTTCGTTCACCGAACTCGACGAGTTCGCCCGGCACCGCCAGACGGTGTTCGGGATGGAGAACAAGCGGCCCTTCGGAGACGGCGTCGTCGCCGGGTACGGCACCGTCGACGGTCGCCCGGTCTGCGTGTTCAGTCAGGACGTGACCGTGTTCGGCGGCAGCCTCGGCGAGGTGTACGGCGAGAAGATCGTCAAGATCCTGGACCTCGCGATGACCAACGGTTGCCCGGTCATCGGCATCAATGAGGGTGGCGGGGCGCGGATCCAGGAAGGGGTGGTCTCCCTCGGTCTGTACGGGGAGATCTTCCAGCGCAACGTGCATGCATCCGGCGTCATCCCGCAGATCTCGCTGGTGATGGGTGCGGCTGCCGGTGGGCACGTCTACTCCCCCGCGCTGACCGACTTCATCGTGATGGTCGACAAGACCTCCCAGATGTTCATCACCGGACCCGACGTCGTGAAGACAGTCACCGGTGAGGACGTCACGCTCGAGGATCTGGGCGGCGCCCGGACGCACAACACGAAATCCGGTGTCGCGCACTACCTTGCCGAGGACGAGGCTGACGCTCTCGACTACGTCAAGGCGCTGCTGTCCTACCTGCCCTCCAACAATCTCGACGCCCTGCCGGTGGTGGAGAGCCTTCCGGTGGACATCGGGCTACCTGTGGCGATCACCGATCTCGACGCCGAACTGGACGGCTTCATCCCCGACTCGGCCAACACGCCGTACGACATGCACACCGTCCTGGAGCACGTCCTCGACGACGGTGAGTTCCTCGAGACCCAAACTCTTTTCGCGCCCAACATCATCTGTGGCTTCGGGCGGATCGAGGGACGACCGGTCGGTGTCGTGGCCAACCAGCCCACGCAGTTCGCCGGAACGCTGGACATCGACGCGTCGGAGAAGGCCGCGCGGTTCGTGCGCACCTGCGACGCGTTCAACGTCCCGGTGCTGACCTTCGTCGACGTACCCGGCTTCCTGCCCGGTACCTCGCAGGAGTGGGAGGGCATCATCCGGCGCGGCGCCAAGCTGATCTATGCCTACGCCGAAGCGACGGTCCCCAAAGTTACGGTCGTCACGCGGAAGGCCTACGGCGGGGCGTACGACGTCATGGGCTCAAAACATCTCGGCGCGGACATCAACCTTGCCTGGCCGACCGCGCAGGTCGCCGTCGTCGGGGCACAGGGGGCCGTCGGCATCCTCTACCGCCGCGAGATCGCTGCCGCAGAGGATCCGGAAGCCTTTCGGGCGCAGAAGATCACCGAGTACGAGGACACCCTGGCCAATCCGTACGTGGCCGCCGACCGTGGCTACATCGATGCGGTGATCCCGCCGTCGCACACCAGGATTCACGTCGTACGGGCGCTGCGGCTGCTGGCGAACAAGCGACAGACCCTGCCGCCCAAGAAGCACGGGAACATTCCGCTCTGATGGGCGACGAGCTCAGGAACGCGGCACCGTTCCTGCGGATCGTGCGCGGTGAGCCGAGCGCGGAGGAAGTCGCCGCACTAGTGAGCGTTCTGACTGCCGTTGCCGGTGCGCGCCGGGAAGCCGTCATGCCACCAGCCCACGGCTGGTCGGCACCCTCGCGGTCCGTACGCACTCCGCTGTCACCCGGCCACGGAGGCTGGCGCACGAGCGCACTGCCGCGCTAGCCGCTTGACATCGGGTCAGTTCGAACCGGGTAGTCGCGGTCACGACTGACCCATTGGCGGCCAGTCGCCAGACCAGCGACCTGG
>JACCTM010000293.1 GCA_013812385.1 Geodermatophilaceae bacterium
GGGTCATCGAGTTCGCGAACCGCACGCTGACCGGTGTGATCGGCTTGATCGCGGTGCTGACCTTGTACGCCGTCTGGCGACTGGGTCGGCGGGACTTGTTGGCAAGTGCTCTCGGCGTCCTGCTCGGGATCGCCGGTCAAGCTCTGCTCGGCGGACTGACCGTGCTGACCGGCTTGAACCCCTGGACCGTTGCCCTGCATTTCCTGGTCTCGATGACCCTTGTCGCCGTCGCCACTCGGTTACACCTGCGCGCTCGTATCCCAACAGTGGAACGAGCAACTGTGGCCGTCACACGCTGGCTGATCGTGGCCATGGCCGTGAACTTGGCCATTGTCCTGGCTCTGGGCACAGTGACCACCGGCAGCGGACCGCACAGCGGTGACCCGGAGGCCGGCCGTACCGGAATGGATGTCGCAGTGCTGAGCCGGATCCACGCCGAATCGGTCTATCTGTTGATCGCGCTGACGATCGGGTTGATCCTGTTGACCCGACGAGGCCCGGTGCTCGTGCACAGGGCCGCCTGGTGGGTTCTCGCCGCCGAGGTTGTGCAGGGGCTGATCGGGATCACCCAGTACTTGACGAAGCTGCCAGTTCCCCTGGTCGAGGCCCACCTGTTCGGCGCGGCGCTGCTGGTCGTTGCCATGTCCCGGCTCTGGTACGTCGCCGGACCGCGCCCAACTGCCGATCAAAGATCGCTCCAGGCATCGTCGGTAGGTCTGTAGCCGAGGCGACCGGAGGAATCGCCCGGCTCGGCTTTGCGGTGCCGGTTGGCCGAGACCCCATTCGCGACGACGAAGCCGGCCAGGCGGAACCTGAGCGCGACGCCGGGTGAACCCTCGAGACACGAATGCCATACCGCCATCTTCTCGGAACGAGGGGCCCCAGGGTTATGGCCCTCGAACAGGGGGCAGAGAGGGCGATACCCCCGATCTCGGTCCTTCGATCCGGACTAGCTGTCGGTCGTGAAGACGGCTGAACAGGGTCAGCGCCAGCACGGAGCCGACCAGGGCCAGGAACAGATCCCATTGCGTATCCCACGGGTCGCCTTGCCCGCCCAGGAAAGCCGGGTCGCCGTTCTCGACGACGATCGCGCCGAGCCACTCGAGTAACTCCCAACACACACTGAGGGCAAGACAGCAACTGATGACCAGCACGGGCAGCCAGCGCGAGGCCCGCAGCGAGGATCGGCGCCAGAGGATCTCGCGGATCGCGATGGCCGGTGCGAACCCCTGCATGAAGTGACCCAACCGGTCGTACGGATTCCGGTTGAGCCCCCACCAGTTCTGCACGGCGTTCCCAAGCGGCGCCTCGGCGTAACTGGTGTGTCCGCCGTAGGCAAGCACGACGGCCCAGGCTGCAAGGACGCAGCACAACAGCGTGGTCAGCGGGAAGCGTCGCCACGTCGCGACCACCACGACGACGCCGGCCACGGCCCAGACCGTCTCCATGAACCAGGTGCCAATGTCGCTGGGATTGACCGCAGACCAGACAAGCACGGCCAGGACGATTGCCAGCAGGAAGGCAGGTGCGCGACGAGCCGGCATGGCGGGACCGTAACCGCCGGGGAGCCGAGCAAGCTACCCGGGCAGGATCAGGGACCAAACCGTTAGCCGAAAGGCAGTGGCCCCCATAGGGTTCCCCCTGGTGCAATGCCAAGAGCTCTGAAGGGAACCGCGTGTCCGATCAGTCAATACCGCAGAACCGGCCAAGCCGACCGCCTGCTGGGAGCGGTCGGCGGTGGACATCCTTCGTCGCGACGGACAACGCCGACGGCAGGCCCGTCCGGGGTCTGCACGAACAAGCCAATCCGCGGCATCGTCTGCGGGTCGAACACGACGCCCATACGCTGCTGATCCATCTCAGTGCCGAGGACGGCGCTGGATGGACGACCGTCGCCTTCGATCGCGCGACGCGGCAGTGGGCGGTGGCCCAAGACAGGCGCCAGTCCGACACGGCTCGTGCGGCCTTCGACGTCCTCTACGACGGGCCCGAGGTCCTTGACCACTAGCCGTCGGCGCTCGTCGCCGACCCACGGCGGAGGGCGACCGGGCGCATATTTCACCGAGGTACATCCGCTCTGCAGTTGAGATGCGAATACCAACTGAACGCCATGACCGAGACCCGCCTTCCGGCTGTGCCGGGTCGGCCGCCCGGCTGAGATGGTGGATGACAAGATCGTTGCCGACGTCCCCGCTCCCGGGATCGTCGACAATCGGCAGAAGGGGACGTTGAACGATGGATGTGACCGCTCGCTTGGAACCCGTGCTCGACATCGCTCGACGGTCGGCTCGCGAGGTGGACACCGAGGCGGAATTTCCGGCCGATGCCGTGCTCGCGTTGCGCGAGTCCGGCCTGCTCGGGCTGACTCTCCCGACCGAGATAGGTGGTCTCGGCGGTGGGCCGGCCGACCTGGTCGAGGTGCTCAGTTCATTGGCCAGTGCCTGCGGTTCGACGGCCATGATCTATCTGATGCATGTCACGGCAGCAATGCCGGTTATCGCGGCGCCCCCGCCCGGCCTCCCTGATCTACC
>JACCTM010000303.1 GCA_013812385.1 Geodermatophilaceae bacterium
GTCCCGGAAGTAGCGGCGGATCTCACCGCGGATGGTTGGTACGGCGTAGGCGAGAAAGCCCGAGTTGCGGTCGGGCTGGTAGCGCCGTACGGCCTTGACCAGGCCCATCTCGGCGACCTGACGGAGATCGTCGGAATCCACTCCGCGCTGGTTGTAGCGGGAGGCGATGCTGGCTGCCACCCGGCGGTTGAGCAGGATCACCTGGGCCTGGAGCTGCTCACGTTCGTCGGCTGGGCAGGGCGGAGAGGCTTGGGCCAACAGCTGATGGCTGCGGCGGGCGATCGAGTCGTGATCCTTCACTCGGCTCGCTGAAACAGAGTCCGCAGATGCGGCGTCCCGAGACGATGGGCTTGGAGAAACAGCGGCTGGGAAGGTGGTGTCCGCAGAGGTGGTGACTACACAGGTGGTGTCTCGGGAAGCGATGTGCCGGTCTTCACTGGTGGCCAACTGCACGGCGACTCCTGGGGGGACAAGCATCGTGGCGCCGCTGCTGGGACCAACTCGTTTGAGTTCACCACAGATGCGCCTACTTTGGTAACGCACGACCGGTTCGTTCCGGGTTGCATAAGATTCGGTCACCAGACTGCTCCCGTCGGGTCACTCCAGACGGTGATGGCGCAGCCGTCCGGGTACGATTACCCGGTTAGCTTACGCCGTATGTTTACTGCGTACACCATCTCTGCGCACATAACTCTGCGTACATCCACGATGTCGATCTGTGCGGGCGCACGCTCATCATCACCAGTCAGTGAGCCGTCTGCCGTCGGCGAGCTGGGGGATGGCGTGAGCGATCGGTCCGGTGAGCAGCCGTCCTCCGGTCTGGCCGACGACGTGTCCAGCAGCTCGAAGCACAACGGCAGCGAGTGGAACTTCTGCAGTTGGACACCGCGATTCCAGCGGAGGCGCTCGAAGAGAGCGTGCTCGAGATCCAGGTCGCCCACGAGGAACTCCGGGTCACATAGGAGGAGCTGCGGGTCCAGCGGAAGGCGATCGAGGGCCTCCTCGATCAACAGCGTAATCACGGCGTCTGGCGCGAACGTGTCTCCGCGCTGCTGCCCGTACCGGTGTTCGTGACTGACGGCTGCGGCACGGTGCTCGACGCCAACAGCGTCGCCGACGCGATACTCGGGGTCACCGAGCCAGGACTGTTGCGCAAACCGCTGGCCTCCTTCGTCTCCGAGCCCGACCGGAACCAGTTGAGCCAGCCCTGGCCGGGTTCAACGATCCCGGACCGGCCAACAGCGATAACCGCTACCGCTGGGTTGCCGTACCGACCAAGCAACTTGATCCCGGCGCAACTGTCGAGCGCTCCGAGAGCAGCCCGGCCGTCTTCGCCAATCTGTGCCGGCTGCCGATCGAGGACGACAATCCGCGGCAGCTGCTGTCCCGAGTGGCCACCCTCGGAGTCAGCGCGATCCCACATGCATCCGGGCTGAGTGTGTCCCTCGGTCCACCGCGGGAGCCGGAGGCGGTGGCCACCGAATCGGAGTTCGCCCAAGCGGGTGGACGGAGCGCAATGCGAAGCCGAGGAGGGACCGTGCATCGAAGCCTACGAGAAGGGGGTGATGACAGTCTCGCAGGACATCTCCCGTGATCGACGCTGGCCGGTCTTTGCCGGCGAGGCCTCAGCGGCCGGGCTCGGCAGCGTGCTGGCCGTTCCCCTGCAGCGGGGAGCCGAGACCATCGGAGTGCTCAATCTGTACGCGCCGAGCTCGGACTCGTTTGACTCCCATGACATCCGCATCGCCGGTCTGTTCGGCGAAGCTGCCGCTGCGGTCGTCGAGGACGTGCGCGAACGCGACGGTCTGCGCCAGCTCGGGCGGCAACTGGAGGAAGCCCTTGCCTCGCGCGCCGAGATCGATCAGGCCAAGGGCATCATCATGGCTGCCACGGGTGCTCGGCCGACGAGGCTTTCGCCCGGCTGGTAGCGGTCAGCCGTAACACCAACCAAGCTCAGCGAGCCTCAGCTGGAGATGGCCTGGACGAGGTCGCCGGTCATCTCGTCCGGGAGATTCCGGGCGACGTCTGCCTGGCTGACGATGCCGATGAGCTCGTGCCCGTCGATCACCGGAAGGCGGCGCACCTGGTGCTGCGACATCGTCCGCAGCGTCTCCTCGATCGAATCGTCCGCGCCGATGGTGACCGGCTTGCCCTCGGCGTACTCCGATGCCTTCACCGAACCCGGGTCGCCGCCATCGGCGATGCACTTCACGACGATGTCACGGTCGGACAGCATGCCCTTGAGCCGGTTGTCCTCGCCGCAAATCGGTAGGGCGCCGACGTCCAGATCGCGCATCATGCGGGCCGCGTCTGCGAGCGTCTCGTTCTCTCCGACGCACTCGACGCCACCGGTCATGATCTCGCGTGCTGTGCTCATGCTGACTCCACACGTTGCTGGACGGCTTGGCGTACTGCTGTCTGGATACCCGCTCGGCAGGGTGTGAAACCGATGCGGATGACCCCGGAAG
>JACCTM010000334.1 GCA_013812385.1 Geodermatophilaceae bacterium
GAATGCCCTCGATGTCCCGGACCTCGACAATGACGCCGAACCCGGTCTCCTGGACCGGAACACGCACCCCGGGCAGGTTGCTGGCCAGGACCGGGACACCACACATCATCGCCTCCACCTGCACGATTCCGAACGCCTCGAAAGGATTCACCGACGGAAGCGCGAACGCGTCGAGTGACGCGTAGAAATCACTGATGTCAGGCTCGGCAAGGAAGCCGAGCAACCGGATGCGCTCGTCACCGTCGATTCGCGCTCGGACCCGGTCGATGACACTTCCGCCCGCCACGTCCGAGAACTCGCCCCCGATGAGCAGCCGCAGGTGCGGATCGTCGATCCCGCGGACGGCATCCACGAGGTACTCGATGCCCTTCTCCTCGACGATCCGGCCCAGGAAACCGATGTGAAAGCCCGCGCCGTCGCGGAATCGCGCCATGCCACCGCTTCGGTCGTGACAGGGCGGCGGAATTGCCACGGCCTGGTTACTCAGCTGCCTCCGGAGACGACTGTGCTCGGCATAGTCGGCGCTGGTCACGACGACCGCGGCACTGCGGCGAAGCGTGCTGCTACTGGACGTGTCGATGGCCCATCGTTGCGCGTCATTGAGCCGACCCGGCGGAAGGCTGACATCGCAGTGGTAGGTCGCGACGACCGGGGAGGGGGAACATCTCGTGATCACCCCCGCCTCGAGCATGGGAAGGTGGAGGTTGGCCACCGCGGCTCGTCGGGTGACCGCCCTCGCCCGCCGGACGAAGTCCGGGCTGATCGGCCCCTTTCCGATCGTGGTCAGTACGTTGGCCCGCTCCACGTCGACGCCGTTCACGATCTCGGTCGACGGAAGCGCGAGATCGTGGCGGGTCGTGACCACGCGGACTCGCCAATCGCGCTCGACCAGCGCCTCTGCGAGGTCCCGTGCGACGTTCGTCAATCCGCTGACGTAGGGCGAGTAGTAGTTCAGGATCAAGGCGAGGTCGACGTCCTTGCCGTGCTGCCCCGTCACAGGCGGAGTCCGCCGTCAATACGGGTCGACCTGGACGACCTGCCAGCTCCCGACTCCGCTCGCCACAAGCGGGCGACCGCGCCGAGCAGTCCGACCAATGAGCCGACTGCGAAGGCCAGCTCGGCTCGTAGTACGAGGCCGGGAACTGTCACAAACACAGCCGCAGAGGTCACCAGCCCGAGCGTCCAAGCAAGGCCCACGTCATGGTGCCGCCCGGCCCCGACGAGCGCCTGGGCGGCGACGAGGAGCCCGAGATAGAGCATGGCACCGGCCACCATGAGCGCGACGTCGCGCCCCCCGAGTGCATAGCGGGATCCGAACACAACCTCGATAGCCCAAGGACCGGCCAGCAGGGCAACCGACCCTGCTAGCACGGCAGCAGCCTGACCGCCGACGCCAATGCGTAGCGCCAGCAATCGCCTGTGCCGGGCCGAGCCGCCGGCCATCGCCCGGGTGAAGATGGGTACCAGCGCGCTCTGCATGGGGACGGCTATGAACAGGAGCAGACGTGCCAGGGTGTAGGTGGCCGCGAACCGTCCCACCAGATCCGCCTCTCCGGAGGTGGCGACGGCGGCCACGAGTATCGGCGGGGCATTCAGCAAGATCTGTGAGCTGATCGATCCAGCTATCAGGTGGCCGACCATCCGACTGGTCGTCCTGGTGGAAGCTCCAAGAGATCCGGCTACCTGCGCACGCCCGGGCACGCGCCCGGCCAATCGATGAGCCCACACCAGGACGGGCAGATGCGCGGTGCCGATCGCCGCGACCAGCGCAAGCGCGTATCCGCCGGCCGCCGCTCCTGCCGACGTGACAAGAACAACGAGAGCGGCGAAGCCGAGCCGTAGGACGGCATCACCCAACACCACCATGCCGTGCGCGGCCATGCGCCCCGTCCCCACCAGGGTTCCACGAACCAGGTACTGCACCACTGAGACAACACATAAACAGAGCAGCGCAATCACGATCTGGGGATCGGCCAGGGATGGCATCAGCCAGGGCACCAGGCCTGCGACGAGGGCGGCCGCGACGCAGGCGATCCCTCCCGCGACCAGGGCATTGGACCTGAACACATCACGGCCAGGAAGCCCGGTCTGAAACTGTCGAGCCATCTCCTGTTCGATCGGCAAGAACGCGCCGAAGGAGACAAGCAGCACGATGGAGACGAAAGAGATGAAGCGCCCGTACTCCGCTTCACTGAGCACCCGGGCAAGCACCGCGAGGTAAACGTTCACGAGTACGCCTGCCCCGACAAGCAGTACGACCACCCACGCCAGGTACCGACCGGCCGATGTTCTAGCCCGCGACGTTGTCCCGAGCACGCCCTCCGAAGGGGGCCTCGGTGCGGCTACGTTCTCCGGTGCGGTGGACAGGGTCAGACCCCCAGGCGAGGTAGAGTTTTGCCAGAAGACGGCGCGTCCGACTGTCCGCTGACGTGGTGACAACCAACCTAGCGAAGAAGCGGCCCGAAGCTGGCCGCCTCACTGACCGAGAGGATCCGGCGCCCTGAGGTCCGCCATCGACCCCGTCCACGATCGCCGCGAGGACAGCAGCGAAATGCCACAGCAGGGGATTGGCCCCTCCCGATGGACACCGATCGCTCTGATCGCCGGGCTGGTGGCTGTCGGCCTAGCTGTTGCTCTGCCGTTGGCCCCGGTGAACATGAGCATGCCGTCGGTGACCTGGCCTCAGGACACGACGTCGCCGCAGTCGACCAGCCTGCAGTTGGTCAGCCAGACCCCCCGTGGGCTCGAAATCCGCTTCAGCTGCGAGACCGCCCGAGCAGCCGAGGGGACCTCCGACGGCGTCTTGTTGGCCACGATCAACCCGGACCAACCCGTTGTTCCTGAACAAGGCTTGGTTATCAGCGTGCTCGATGGACGCGTGCAAATCGATGCGGTCGGTGAAGGTCTCGTGGACGAGCGGCTGTCCGACGGTGCCTGTGGATATCGGATTCTCGGCGATTCAGCGGGACTCATGGTCTCTCGCGACGGTACGGACATCGCCAGCACGGCTGCCCTACCGGACATCGACGTCCTTGCCACATCCCTGACCGACCTGCCTGGAGCGGGCCCTGACGACCTGTCCGTCCGGGTGCTCGTTGACAACCAGATGGCCAGCAGCCCCA
>JACCTM010000038.1 GCA_013812385.1 Geodermatophilaceae bacterium
CCGCACGCATGTCGGAGGCCGCCGCACGGGACAGATCTGGCACGCCGGTGGCACGAGGCGTCGTCGCGGACCTGGATGCAGCCCGCCAGAGAGCCGAGGGCGAAACCTCTACACCGTTGCAGCACAACGGGCTTGATGCAACAGTGGCAGCTGTTGGGTTCGAACCAACGTAGGCGAAGCCGACGGTTTTACAGACCGTTCCCTTTGACCGCTCGGGCAAGCTGCAGTCGGCCCCATGGGGCGCCGGTAGGAGAGAGTAACGACCCCCGCGAACTAGTCTGCAACCACCGTGACCAGCGCTGCGTACGAGCACGTACGGGCGAAGCTTCCAGGAGGGCAATCGTGGCCGATCCGTCGTTCGACGTGGTGAGCAAGGTGGACCGGCAGGAGATCGACAACGCCCTGAATCAGACCTCCAAGGAACTGGCTCAGCGCTTCGACTTCCGCGGCGCCAACGCCAGCGCCGAATGGGCCGGTGAGAACGGCGTCGCGATCCAGGCCGACACCGAGGAGCGGACGCTGGCCGCAATCGAGGTCTTCAAGGAGAAACTGATCAAACGAGGGATCTCACTGAAGTCACTCGAGGTCGGTGACCCGGCGCTGTCGGGCAAGACCTATCGCGTCAGCGCGACGATCGCCCAGGGCATCACCAGCGACCAGGCGAAGAAGATTGCCAAGACCATCCGCGACGAGGGCCCCAAGGGTGTGCAAGCCCAGATCCAGGGCGATCAGCTCCGAGTCAGCGCCAAGAAGAAGGATCACCTGCAGGACGTGATCGCGCTGCTCAAAGGTGGCGACTTCGGGGTGGCGCTGCAGTTCACGAACTACCGCTGAGCGCGTACCGCGCGACAGTGACGGGGTAGGTAACTGCGGAACCTCAGAGCTGACCCTGCAGGCGGGCCAGCTCTTCCAGGCGGGCGATGCGCTGCTCCATCGGCGGGTGGGTCGCGAACATCTGGGCCATCCCTCCAGGCCCGAACGGATTGGCGATCATCAGGTGACTGGTGGTCACCAGACGATCCTCTTGCGGCAACGGCAGCGCCTGGGTTCCCCGGTCCAGCTTGCGCAGCGCCCGAGCCAGGGCCATCGGGTCCTGGGACAGCTGCGCGCCCGAGGCATCGGCCTGATATTCGCGGCTACGGCTGACGGCCACCTGTACCAGTCCGGCTGCAATCGGACCCAGAAAGACCAGCAGCAGGCTACCGAGCACATTTCCCCCGCCCCGGTCATCACCACGGCCACCGAACAACGCGCTGAACATAGCCATGTGCGCCAGATACGTGATCACGGTGGCCATTGCGCCAGCCACGGAGGAGATCAGGATGTCGCGGTTGTACACATGGGACAGCTCGTGGGCCAAGACACCGCGCAGCTCCTTGGCATCCAGGATCTCGACGATGCCCTCCGTCACACAGACCGCGGCATTACGCGGATTGCGACCGGTGGCAAAGGCATTCGGCTGGTTGGTGGGGCTGACGTACAGGCGGGGCATCGGCTGGTGTGCCTCGGTGGCCAACTCCCGGACGATCGCGTAGAGCGCCGGTGCCTGGGTCTCGCTGACCGGATAGGCACGCATGGCGCGCAGGGCGAGCTTGTCGGAGAAGAAGTACGCGTACCCGTTGACGCCCAAGGCGAGCACGAGGGCGATGAACAGCCCGGAACGCCCGAAGAAGCTGCCCACCAGCAGGATCAGCCCGCCCATGAGGCCGAGTAGGACGGCGGTTTTCAGCCCGTTGTTCCAGCGATGCACGCTCAGATCAACGCCTCGTCGGGTGGCCGCGTTCCCAGCATCAAGACGTCCCTACTCACCGAACGGGGACAGCAGCGGAGCAGCTCCGATGATCAGGTCGGGCCAGAACCCGGCTACCAGGGCCACCAGCGCCAAGGCCGCCACCAACATCCCGGTGCTGCTCGACACCGCACGACCGGGGGCAACCTCTACCGGCGTCGATGCCAGCTGACCGGCCGACCCGACAGCCACACCGGTCCGGGCGAACAGCGCCGCGGCCACCCGCAAGTAGTAGACAAACGCGAGAACGGTGTTGAGCGCCACGAGGATGCCCAGCCAGCCGGCATCACCGGTGAACGCGGCTCGGACCACGACGACCTTGCCGAACAGCCCCAGTAGCACCGGCGGAAGACCTGCCAGCCCGATCAGGAACAGGGCAAAGGCGGCGGCGATCCGCGGGTGGTCGGCGGCGAGCCCGCGTACCGACTCCACCGACGGTCCGTCTCGTACGGCAGCGTCCGTCGTACCGGTCGTACCGACGGTGCCGGTCGTACCGTCGATTGCGGCGACGCAGGCGAAGGCCCCCACGGTCATCAGGAGGTACACCGCGAGATAGGCCAGAGTGGCCCCGGCGCCGCTGAGTGCTTGATCGGAGCGACCGGACAGGACGGCGAGTCCGACGAGCAGATAACCCGTCTGCGCGATGCCGGACCAGGCGAGCAGCCGGACGAGATGGCGCTGCCGCATGGCAACCAGGTTGCCGACCGTCATCGACACCGCCGCCAGGAGGGCCATCCAGGTCGCTGCGGCGGGTGACCCTGACGAGACGGCGGGGAGTACGACTATGAGCCCCGCGATTCCGCCGGCCTTGGACGCCGAGGAAAGATAGGCCGCTACCGGGATCGGCGCGCCCTGGTAGGTCGAGGGAGCCCAGACATGGAACGGTACGGCGCCGACCTTGAAGGCCAGACCGGCCAGTAGTAACACGACCGCGACGTCGGCCAACGCCAGATCCCCCACGCCGCCGCCTGCGGTCAGTACCTCGGCCAGCGCATCGAGGTGCATCGTGCCGGTCAGCCCGTACAGGAAGCCGATCCCCAGCAGCATGAGCGCCGTCGAGGTCACCGACACCAGCAACAGGGTCAGCGCAGCCTCGGCGCCGGCGCTCGAGCCGCGCCGGAAGGCGACCGCGGCATACATCGGGACGGTCAGGGTTTCCAGGCCGACCAGCAGGGTGATCAGGTCCCGGGAGCCCGCCACGATGACCGCGCCGATCGTGGCGGCCAGCAGCACCAGGCAGTACTCCCCCGCCGGCGTGACGCCCTCGACATCAGCCTGGAGTTGGGCCAAGGCCAGGACCAGCACGGCCGCTGCGGCCAGACACAGGACGACCGTGAGGAAACCTGCGGTCTCGCCGAGCACGTAGGCGCACCGCGACGCGTTGCCCGGGCCGGGAGCCGAACAGAATGTGCCGGGCAGCCCGGGGTCACCGGCCAGCCAGGCCGCGCAGCCGGCCGCCCCCGCACAGGTCACCGCCGAGATGGCCGGCAGGGCCATCCGGCGTACTCGCAGGGGCAGCATCAGGTCGGTCACCAGCACGAACACCAGGCCGGCGACGAGTACGAGAACAGGGGCCAACGGAGCCCAGGAAATCGACTGCACGGTCATCGGCCGGCCGCCCGTACGGCCTCCACCAGTCCGGCCACCGGCCCTTCGGTCAGCCCCAGCACCACAGCCGGATAGAGGCCGAGCGCCAGGGTCAGGAACAGCAGCGGTACGTGAACCACCCGCTCGGTGGCCCAGATGTCCGCGGTTCGGATCCCCGCTCCCTGGACCCGGTGGCCTGCCCCGACGACGACCGGCCCGACGACGAGGCGACGCAGCAGGCGCAGGAAGTAGACGGCGGTCAACACCGCACCGCTCGCGGCCCCGACCGCCAGGACCGCGTAGAGCAGGCTTGGTAGCCCGGCGGCCGGATGCAACGCGGCGTACACCGCCATCGCCTCACCCCAGAAACCGGCCAGACCCGGTAACCCGAGACTGGCCACGCAGGCAAAGACCAAGGCGAACCCCAACCGAGGCAGTCGGGCCCACAGCCCGGAGCCGAGATCGTCGAGCTCACCGGTGTGGAATCGAGACTTCACCGCGCCGACGAGGAAGAACAGCAGACCGGTGATCAGGCCGTGCGCGACATTGGCCAGCAGCGCGGCGTTGATCCCGACCGCTGTGAGCGTCGAGATGCCGAGCAGGACGAAGCCCATGTGCCCCACCGAGGAGTATGCGATCAGCCGCTTGAGCTCGTTCTGCGTGAAGCAGGCCAATGCGGCCACCACGATCCCGGTGACGGCGAGAACGGCCAGGACCGGCGCCAGCGGGCGGGCGCCTTCGGGAAGCACGGGCAGCGCGATGCGGACCAGACCGTAGGTCCCCATTTTCAGCTGCACGCCGGCCAGCAGCACCGAGCCGACAGTGGGCGCCTCGGTGTGCGCCGGGGGCAGCCAGGTGTGCAGCGGCCACAGCGGAGACTTCACGGCGAAGCCCACGAACAGGGCACCGAAGGCAGCCAGCTGTACGGCAGTGGAGATGCCGGCTCCGCCGCGTGCGGAGAGTTCGACGAGATCGAAGGTGCCCGTCGATGCGTAGATGAACACCAACCCGATCAGCAGCGCGGCCGACCCGGCCAGGGTGTAGACGGCGAACTTCAGCGCCGCGCCAGCCGCGTTGGGCCCTCCCCAGCGGCCGATCAGGAAGTACATCGGGATCAGGACCACCTCGAAGGCGGCGAAGAACAGCACCAGATCCAGCGCCATGAACGTGCCGAGTGCACCGACCTCGAGCAACAGCACCAGGGAGCAGAACAGCGCGGGTCGCTCCGGTCGCTCCACCCAGTTGTGCACCATTCCGAGCAGCGTCAGCAGAGCAGTGAGCAGGATCAACGGCACGCTGATCCCGTCCACACCCAGGTGCAGACGCACGTCGATGACGCGGAGCCAGGGCAGGTCGACCTCGTGTTGTGGATCCAGCGCGCTGCCGGTATCCGCGCCGCCGTCGTCGGCGTCGAGGCCCGGGAGCAGGAACAGGGCGGCGAGCAACGTTGCCGCCGCGATCACCGTGCCGAAGATCCGCGGACTCAGATCGGTGCCGCGCGGCCACAACGCCAGCACGATGCAGCCGAGCAGCGGCAGCCCGAGAACGACGAGGCTCACGACAGGACCACCAGGATCGTCACCAGCGCTGCGGTCGTGACGATCAGGCTGGTAACCGCGAGGTTGGGCAGGCTGGGATGCGCCCGGGACAGCCCGCGGCTTGCAGCGGCGGTGGCCTGCGCTGCACCGTCGACCAGACCGTCGACCCCGATCTCGTCCACGGCGGACACGACGGTGGCCAGTCGGCGGAACGGCCGTACGACGAGCGCGTCCTGGACCTCGTCCAGGTAGAGCCCGCGGCGTAGCGCCGTCGCAGCTCGGCCGAGGATTCGGGCGGGGTCGCGGTCCGGCTGAGCGCGCCAGACCAGGTACGTCGCACCGGCGCCCAGGACGATCAGAGCCGAGGCGATCAGGGCGTCGATCAGCTGCGGGGCCAGCGAACCCGGTATCGGTGCAGGCCCGAACCCGTCCAGTGAATCGCCGGGGGGTATCGGGCCACCGAGATAGCCGGGGAACCAGCCGATCGCCGCTCCGAGTGCCAGGGTCGGCACGGTCAGTGCCAGCAGCGGCCAGCCCATGACCGGCTTCGGATCTGCGCCGGCTCGTTGCTCGGTTCCGAAAAAGGTCCGGAGCAGCAGCCGGGTGGCGTAGGCCGCAGTGAGCAGGACCGTTGCGAGCATGCTGATCAGCAGCGCGGTGGCCACCGGCGAGCTCGGAAGTACCAAGGACTCATCCCGTACGGCCGCCCAGGCTGAGGCCAGGGCCGCGTCCTTGCTGAATCCCCCGGACAGCGGTAGTACACCGACCAGTGCCAGCAGGCCGATCGTGGTGAACGCGAAGGTGATCGGCATGCTGCGGCGCAACCCGCCGAGTTCGCTCATCAGCACGGTGCCGACCTGGTGCAGCACCACGCCGGCCGCCAGAAACAACAGGGCCTTGAAGGCAGCGTGTGTGACCAGGTGGAATCCGCCTTGCACGTACCCGCCGGCCGCCAGAGCTCCTGTCATGTAGCCGAGTTGACTGATCGTCGACCAGCCCAGCACCCGCTTGATGTCGTCCTGCGCCAGAGCGCATAAGGCGCCGAGCAGCATGGTGATGGCGGCGCTGACGGCCAGCACGGTGAGGGTCGCGGGAGCTGCCACGAAAACCGGATAAAGGCGCATCACCAGGAAGACTCCGGCCGCCACCATGGTCGCGGCATGGATCAGCGCGCTGATCGGCGTGGGTCCTGCCATGGCATCGGGAAGCCATGTGTGCAAAGGGAATTGGGCGCTCTTTCCGGCCACGCCGAGCAGCAGGAGCAGCGTGGCCAGCGTCAACGTCCCGGAGTCGATCGAGCCAACCGCGGCCACCACGTCGCTGATCCGGAAGCTCCCGGCTGCCCCGCCCAGGAGCAGCACTCCGAGCAGGAAGCCGATATCGCCGACCCGGGTGACCAGGAAGGCCTTGACCGCCGCTCCGGCCGCCTCGGGGAGGTCCCGGTAGTGACCGATCAGCAGGTAGGAGCACAGCCCCATGACCTCCCAGCCGACCAGCATCGCGAGCAGGTCGCCGGAAACGACGACGAGCATCATGGCGGCGGTGAACAGCGACACCTGCGCGGCGTAGGTCGGGTACCGCGGGTCGCTGTGCAGATAGCCGACCGAGTAGAGCTGCACGCACAGTCCGACGACGGCGACGACGAGGACCAGTACGCCGGCCAGTCCGTCGACCAGGACACCGGTGGTGATGTCGATGTCCCCGAACGGCGCCAGCAGGAGGCGCGTCTCCTGCGCCACGTTGCCGGCCGTGCCGAACACGACCACCGCGACCAGCGCGGTGAGCAGCGCGCCGACCACCGCGACGGCCCGCGCTCCCCCGGCCCGCTGACGAACTCCCGGCGCGATGCCGAGGCCCGCCGCGAGGGCGGGAATGGCCACGACGCCCAGCGCTGCCACCGTGGTCAAGCTCGTCATCGTGGCTCGCGCAACGTGTCGAGATCGTCGATCGCCGAGGTGGCCCGCTGTCGGAACAGCTGCAGGATGATCGCCAGGCCCAGACCCACTTCGGCCGCGGCGATCGCGATCACCATGAGGGTGAGTACCTGACCCGACCGCAGCACGTCGGCCAGCCACACATCGAAGGCGACGAGGTTGAGGCTCACCGCGGCTAGCATCAGTTCGACCGACATGAGCACCAGGACGACATTGCGTCGGGCGAGCAATCCGTACACCCCGATCGAGAAAAGACCGGCCGAAACGATCAGCGGGTAGAGCAGGTGCATCAGCGACGCCCCTGCGCGCCCACGTCGCGGCGAGTGACGGCGATGGCCCCGATCAGGGCGGCGAGCAGTAACACCGACAGCACCTCGAAGGCCAGCACCCAGGAGCCGAACAGCGCGGACCCGATGGTCTCCGGACTGCCCTGGCCGGCGATGTGCAGGTCGAGGTAGGCGAACCGGAAGGCGTCGATCAACGCGGCGACGAGCAGTCCGAACGCGGCGACTGCAACCACGATGGCGACCGGTCGGTTGGTGGTGTTCAGGTCCGGCTGCCGGCCGATCGGTGCTCTAGTGACCATGAGCCCGAACAGCAACAGAACGACGACGGCGCCGACGTAGATCAGGATCTGCACGATTGCCACCAGTTCGGCGGTCAGGACCAGGTACAGGCCGGCCAGGCCGCCGAGTGTGACCACCAGCCAGAGCGCAGCGCGTACGACGTTGCGGCTGGTCACGCACAACAGGGCAGCGCCTAGGGTGATCACGCCGATCAGGACGAAGACGAGCTCGCTTCCGGTGACGTTCAGGTAGGAAGGTGCGTCAGCGAGTTCATCCGCAGGCCCCTCAGCGGCCGTGCGCATCGAGAGAGTCGTACGCACGCTCAGCCAGCCGCACCGTTCGGGTCGTGCGCCGGAGGTGGTGGCACGGTCCGGGTCCACGCGGCGAGGCGATCCTTCTCGTGCACCATGTCTCGGATGTCGTACTCGGAGTACTCGAACTCCGGTGCCCAGAACAACGCGTCGAACGGGCAGACGTCGACGCAAATACCGCAGTACATGCACAGCGAGAAGTCGATGGCGAAGCGGTCCAACACATTTCGCTGCCGCTCGCGGCCACCCTCGACCGCCGGCGCCTGAGTCTCCTTGTGCGAGTCGATGTAGATGCACCAGTCCGGGCACTCCCGAGCGCAGAGCATGCAGACGGTGCAGTTCTCCTCGAGCAGGCCGATCACACCGCGACTGCGGGGCGGGAGTGCCGGCTGGACATCGGGGTACTGCTGGGTACCCGTACGCCGACTCAGCGTTCGCAGGGTGATGAGCAGGCCGCGGGCCAACCCACCACCAGGTAGGTCAGTCACGAGTTCACGCTCACGACGACTCCGGTGAGCACGAGCTGGCCCAACGCGATCGGCACGAGGCCCTGCCATGCCAGCCGTTGCAACTGGTCCTCCCGGAGCCGCGGGTAGGCCACCCGAGCCCAGATGACCAGAAAGGAGAGCGCAAAGATCTTGAGGACTGTCCACAAGGGACCCAAGTCCTCGGACAGGAACGGCCCACGCCAGCCGCCGAGGAACAGCACCGTGGTCAGCGCGCAGACGACCACGATGCCGACGTACTCGGCGAGGAGCATAAAGGCGAAACGCAGTCCGCCGTACTCGGTGAGATAGCCGAAGACAAGTTCACTGTCAGCCAAGGGCATGTCGAAGGGTGGCCGGCGGATCTCGGCCATCCCGGCGACGAAGAAGATGACCATGGCCGGTGCCTGCCATAGCAGCCACCAGGGGGTCCAGGCCTCGACGATCCCGACGAGCGACAGGGTCCCTGCGGCCATTGCTACCGAGGCCGCCGCCAGTACGAAGGGCAGTTCGTACGCGAGAAGCTGTGCTGCGCCCCGGAGTCCGCCGAGCAGCGAGTACTTGTTCGCACTCGCCCAAGCGGCCATCAGCATCCCGACGACCCCGACACCGGTGACCGCGAGCGCGAAGAACAACCCGGCATCGAGGGCCTCCGCGACCGTGCCTGGTCCGAGCGGGATGACGACGAGGACGAGGAGGTAGGGGAGCAGCGCGACCGCAGGGGCCAGCCGGAACACATTGGCGTCGGCCGCTGTCGGGATGACGGCTTCCTTCTGGACGAACTTGACTCCATCGGCCACCAGCTGCGCCCAGCCGTGGAAGCCGCCGGCATACATCGGCCCGAGCCGGCCCTGCATGTGCGCCATCGCCTTGTGCTCCAGCTGTCCGACCAGCAGAGGCAGCGTCAGGAATGCCGCGAGGACGCCGACGACCTTGATCCCGATCATCACCGCGTCATTCATGGAACGGCATCCGGGCCCCAGACCGCCGGATCGGGTACACCGGGCGGGCGGTTGGCCGCGCGTCGCGGGCCACTGCCGTGTCCCTCGCCGGGCTCCTTCGCCCCGGGCCAGACCTTGGCCACCCGTGAGGCGAGGATGAACTCCTTGCGCAACGGGTGCCCGTCGAAGCCGTCGGG
>JACCTM010000421.1 GCA_013812385.1 Geodermatophilaceae bacterium
CGGACGCTGGTGCTGGCCAGAGACCAGCCGTCAGTGGCCCCCGGTAGGAACTTCTGGACCATCGCCGCAGTGGCAGTGCGAGCCGGCCCTGGCACATCTGGGTCGCCGTCGTCCGGATCGGCGGTCAGCCGGACCTCGACCGAACCGAGCAGGGCGGCGATGTGTGGGTTGTCGGTGCCGGCTAGCGCGTGGTGGATCTCGACATCGGGATTGATTCCGGGCTCGAGCCGCCGGAAGACCTTGAGGATCGCCTCGTCGCCGTAGACCAGGGAGGTGTTGGACTGTTCGGTGGTGACGATGTCCCCGGGTATGCCCGAAGGGATCTGCACACCGGGCTCCGGCCGGAACATCACCGGCCCCACCTCGGCGCCTTCGGCGAGCAGTGACAGCCAGGAGGCGGTCTGCTCCCGATCACGCAGGGCGTCATAGACCCACAGCGGCTCTGGTTGGTCGCTGTCCGACGCCGTACTGGCCGCATTGCTGGTGGAGTCCGTGCGGGTGGCGTTGGTCCGTCCGATCAGCGCTCCGGCCAGTCCCTCGACCGGGTCGTGGCGGATGGTCACCGGGACGAGATAGCCCGCGCGTTCACCGTCGGAGTACCAGATCCGGACGTGGTGCACTTCCAGGACCGGGTTCCCGGCGGCCAGCACGACACCGCTATCGGTGAGCCGGTCGACCGTCCGTCCCTTGCCTGAGTACCAGCGCTGTTCCGGGAGCCAATCGGCCAGGACGCCGCTGAGGTCGGTCGTGTCGCCGGCGATCATCCATCCACTTCCGTCATCGAGCTGGGCATTGCCTCGTTCTCCTGCGGAGGGCCGAGTTCGAACCAGTAGAAGCCGTGCCCGGCAAGAGTCAGGAAATACGGCAGCACCCCGATCACGGGAAAGCGGACCCTTCCGACCAGTTCGGTCGGGGTGAAGCCCTCGAAGCGGCGCAGGTCCAACTCGGCTGGTTGTGGGAAACGAGACAGGTTGTTGACGCACAGGACTCGGTCGTCCCCGAATTCGCGGACATAGGCGATCACGGTCGGGTTGCGGCAACCGATCTCGGTGTAGCTGCCCAGGCCGAAGGTCGGGTGCTGCTTGCGGACCGCGATCATTCGCCGAGTCCAGTGCAGCAGCGAATTAGTCGTGCGCATCTGCGACTCGACGTTGGTGACCTGGAACCCGTACACCGGATCGGCGTTGATCGGCAGGCACAGCCGTTGCGGGTCGGCGGTCGAGAAACCGGCGTTGCGGTCCGGTGTCCACTGCATTGGGGTACGCACGCCGTCGCGGTCGCCGAGCCAGATGTTGTCGCCCATCCCGATCTCGTCGCCGTAGTAGAGCACCGGAGAACCGGGCAAGGACAGCAGCAGCGCAGTGAACAGCTCGAGGGTGTTGGTGTCGTTGTCCAGTAACGGCGCGAGCCGTCGGCGGATCCCGATGTTGGCCTTCATCCGGGAGTCCTTGGCGTACTCCGCCCACATGTAGTCCCGCTCGTCGTCGGTGACCATCTCGAGGGTCAGCTCGTCGTGGTTGCGCAGGAAGATCCCCCACTGGCAGTTGTCCGGGATCGACGGCGTCTGGGCCATGATCTCCGAGATGGGGAACCGCGACTCTCGGCGCACGGCCATGAAAAGCCTTGGCATCACCGGAAAATGGAAGGCCATCTGGCATTCGTCGCCGATCTTCGGGTCACCGAAGTACTCCACGACATCGGCCGGCCACTGGTTGGCCTCACACAGCAGCACCCGGTCCCGATAGTTTCTGTCCACAAAGGACCGAACCTCACGCAGGAACTCATGGGTGCGGGGTAGGTTCTCGCAGTTCGTCCCCTCCTCCTCGAACAGGTACGGCACCGCGTCGAGCCGGAACCCGTCGATGCCGAGGTCCAGCCAGAACCGCAACGCGTCGATCATCGCCTCACGAACCTTCGGGTTCTCGAAGTTGAGGTCCGGCTGATGGCTGAAGAAGCGGTGCCAGAAGTACTGGTGGCGGACCGGGTCGTAGGTCCAGTTGGAGGTCTCGGTGTCGACGAAGATGATCCGGGCATCGGAATAGCCGGAGTCGTCGTCGGCCCACACGTAGAAGTCCCCGAAGGGCCCGTCAGGGTCGTCCCGGGACGCCTGGAACCAGGGGTGCTGGTCAGACGTGTGGTTCATGACCACGTCGATGATGACGCGCATGCCGCGGGCGTGGGCCTGCTCGACGAGTTCGGCGAAGTCGTCGATGCTGCCGTACTCCGGTAGGACCGCGTTGTAGTCGGCTACGTCGTATCCACCGTCGCGCAACGGAGACACGAAGAACGGTGGCAGCCACAGGCAGTCCACGCCCAGCCAAGCCAGGTAGTCGAGCTTGTCGATCATCCCGCGCAGATCGCCGGTTCCGTCGGCATTGCTGTCGGCGAAGCCGCGGACCAGCAGTTCATAGAAGACCGCCCGCTTGTACCACTGCGGGTCGGTGGACTCGGTGGCGTCGATCGGGTCGGCGGACACCGTGACTTCCCCGTTGGGCACCTGGCCACGCTACCGAGAGTCCAGGCCTGACTTCGCGGGGGCCGGATGCCCACAGATACTTCTCTAGTCATGCAACCTTCGATCGGCCACCAGAGTATTCATTCCACGACATCACCGCGGTGTCGCGCAAAGCTGCCCCGGCCCGGAAGGGGTCATGCCATGAGGATCTGGCTCAAGGGGATTGCGGTCGCCGCAACCATCGCTTCGATTGCATTCGTAGTTCCTACATCCATCGCACAGGCGGCGGCGCCGTACTGCGGGATCACCTGGGGTTCACTCCCCAAGGAGGCAAGCCCCGGGTCGAATGCACTGCTGACCGACGTACGTGTCGGACGACACGCATGCTACGACCGGCTCGTCCTGGACATGGCTGGGGATGTTCGGGGCTACTCGGTCCGATACGTCGACCAGGTCGTACGCGACGGCTCAGGTGAGCTAGTCCCATTGCGCGGTGGCGCCAGGCTCGAAGTCACGGCGAGGTCCGGGGCAGCACCAATTGACTCGATCTTCCTGCCCAACGGCGAGCTCGCCGACGTGTCCGGGTACCAGACGTTCCGGCACGTTGCATGGGCCGGGAGCTTCGAGGGGCAGACCACCATCGGTCTTGGGGTGCGAGCCCGCTTGCCGTTCCGGGTCTTCATCCTGGATGGACCGGGCAACGGATCGCGCCTGGTGATCGACGTCGCCCACCGCTGGTAGTCGAGATCGCCGCCGAAGTGGTCACCAACTGCACCGGACACCTCCGGACGGATGCAGTGGTGACCACTCAGGTCAGGCGCGGCCGAGCTGCGGCCGCCGCAACCGGAGGATGTGGGCCACCTCGCGGTGCGGGCCGAGCTCGACGTAGTTGTACTGACCCCACTCGAACTCCGCCCTGGTCAGCTCGTCGACCACCGGAAAGCGGTCCCCCCAGTCCAGCCCCAGTACGGGCATGTCCAGCGCGGTGGTGCCGATCTGCGCGTCGTACGGGTCCAATGTGCAGACGACCAGAACGACGTCGCGGCTACCCGGATCGGACTTCGAGAAGCAGAGCAGGTTGCCGTTCTCGATGTGGTGGAAGTGCAGGGTCCGCAACTGCTGCAGTGCTGGGTGCGCGCGGCGGATCTCGTTGAGCCGGGTTAAGAATGGAGCCAGCGACTGGCCGGCCGCTTCGGCGGCGGCGTAGTCGCGCGGGCGGAGCTGATACTTCTCGGAGTCCAGGTACTCCTCGCTACCGGGACGGAGCGGACGATGCTCGAACAGTTCGTACCCGGAGTAAACCCCCCAACTCGGGGCCATCATCGAGGCCAGCACCGCCCGGATCTTGAACATCTCCGGACCACCCACCTGCAGCGAGGCATGCAGGATGTCCTGCGTGTTGACGAAGAAGTTCGGCCGCATGTAGTCCGCGGCTCCGGCTAGCTCGCGGCCATAGGCTTCGAGCTCAGCCTTGCCGGTCCGCCAGGTGAAGTAGGTATAGGACTGGGTGAAACCGAGCTTGGCCAGGGTGTGCATCATTGCCGGTCTGGTGAAAGCCTCAGCGAGGAACAGCACGTCCGGATCGGTCTTCTTGATCTCCCAGATCAGCCAGTGCCAGAAGTTCAGCGGCTTGGTGTGCGGGTTGTCCACCCGGAAGATCCGGACGCCGCGGTCAACCCAGAGCTTCGTGACGCGCAGCACCTCGGCGTAGAGCCCGGCCGGATCGTTGTCGAAGTTGAGCGGGTAGATGTCCTGGTACTTCTTCGGCGGGTTCTCCGCGTAGGCGATGGTGCCGTCCGGCTTGGCGGTGAACCATTCCGGGTGCTCGGTCACCCACGGATGGTCCGGAGCGCACTGCAGCGCCAGATCCAGGGCCACCTCCATGCCCAGGTCGCGCGTCTTGCTCACGAAGTCCGCGAAGTCCTGCTCGGTTCCCAGCGCGCGGTGGATCGCGTCGTGCCCGCCGTCCCTGCTGCCGATCGCCCACGGACTGCCGACATCGTCCGGGCCCGGATCAAGGCTGTTGTTGGGACCCTTGCGGTTGACCTCGCCGATGGGGTGGATCGGGGGGAGATAGACGACGTCGAAAGCCATCTCGGCGATTGCCGGCAGCCGCTTGGCCGCGTCGACGAAGGTGCCGTGCACCGGCCCGCCGTTCGCATCCAGCCCACCCTCGGAACGAGGGAAGAACTCGTACCAGGAGCCGTAGAGCGCCCGCTGTCGGTCCACCCAGATCTCGTACCGGGGTGAGCGGGTCACCATCTCTCGGACCGGAGTGGCCTGCAGCAGAGCGTCCACCTCCGTGCTGAGTGCCGAGGCGACCCGCGCATTGAGGCCCGAGGTCTCGTCTCTGAGCTGAGCTGCGGTCTCCCGCAATGTTGTACGGCTGCCGCCGGATACCCCACCGGCTGACCGGTCGAGAATGCGGGCCCCGATCTCCAGATCGTTAGCCAGTTCGGCGGCATCCTGGCCGGCGTCGAGCTTGGCGTGTACGGCGTGCAGCCAGCTCGCCCACGGGTCCCGCCATGCCTCGACGACGAAATTCCACAGGCCATCGGAGGCCGGGGTGACCAGGCAGGTCCACCGGTCGGGCTCTTCGGTGTCCGGTTGCATCCGAACGAGCTGCCTGACCGCCTTGGACCTGGCACCCTTGGGGGCGGTCCACACCACGGTTGCCGCGACGAGGTCGTGTCCCTCGCCGAACACCGTGGCAGTGATGGGTATCCACTCCCCGACCACGGCGCGCGCGGAGTACATACGGCACGAGACCGACGGAGCGACGTCGGCGATTCCCAGTCGAAGGTCAGTGCGGCCAGCCATGCCCCGAGGCTAGCGAGCGGCAGATCTCGTCAATATGGCGGCGCCGCTCTTGGAGATGTCGAGGGAGTATCGGCGGTCGTGCGCCTTGCGGTCAGCAACCGGGACGACTGAATCCCAGTCTGCTCCACAGGCCGACAGCAGTTTTCAGTCAGCTCGCGATTTCGTGAGTTCGGTCCCGCCGCCGATGTGATAGACCTCGCCGGCCCGACCTTGACGAGCACCAGATCATGAC
>JACCTM010000449.1 GCA_013812385.1 Geodermatophilaceae bacterium
GCGACTGAGCCTTGCGCCCGCGAACGATCAGACCGGCGTTCTCGAGCACTTTGAGGTGCTTCGAGACCGCTTGCACGGTCATCGAAAACGGTTCGGCCAGCTCGTTGACCGTCGCTTCGCCGACGACAGCCAGCCGGGCCAAGATCTCCCGTCGGGTCGGGTCGGCAAGAGCGGCGAAGGTCTCGCTGAGCTGGTCTGACATATCCAACGAATCGGTTTAACAACTGACAGGTTGTCGACGTAGGCAGTCCAGCGACCGGTGTCAACCCCGGATTTCTATGGGCGCGTCCTGCGCAGCCAGAGCAGGCCCAGGATCGGCAGCACCAGCGGGATGAAGCCGTACCCGCGGCCGTACACCGACCACACCGTTTCGTCCGGAAAAGCCGCCCGATCCAGGATGCTCAGCGTTCCGACCACGAGTACGCCGAGAAGCTCGACCGAGACTGCGGCGACCGCCACCCGCCACCAGGTACGACCGACCCGGACTAGGGCCACGGTTGCCAGGACGTACACCAGCCCGGCGAACGCGGACAGCAGATAGGCCACTGGCGCTTCGGAGAACGCTGTCGAAAGCTGGTACGCCGCACGGGCGGTCGCGGCAAGGGCGAAGGTTCCGTAGATCGCGATCAGCACCCGGCCCGGCCCCCGCCGTCTCGCGTCGTCGGCACGGGCGTGGTTGGAATCAGCCAACCGAGACACCCCAGAGCTGTTGCAGCCGTACGACGAGGACCGCGAGCACCAGGCCGCCCACGACGATGACCAGAGAACCGAACCGATCGGGCTCGGCCCGCGCCAGCAGCAGGGCGATCGGCAGGATCAGGATGACCGCGACCAGGTAGCCGAAGAAGAGCACCGGCTCGTCGGCGGACTGACCGTTGAGGGTGACGACCAGCGCAACGACCGCTTGTGCGACCAGGAAGACCTCGACGACGATCGCCGCGACAATCGTCAGAACGTACGGACCTCGACGCCGTATGGCGCTGATCCCCGCCAGAGCGGCAATCAGCAAGGCCCCCACGATCAATGCGGTGCCAAGCCAGCCGATCACGGGCAGTTCGTCCGGGACGAACGGCCTGCGGACAGTCTCCGCAAATCCTCGAAAACAGACGAAAACGCCCCCAGTTCGATCAACATGGAGGCGTCTTCGTCTTCGATGTGCTGGCAGGCATGCCGCCCAATCTGGTCAGCCGCATGTCTACATCTTGCCGGTCAGATCACAACCGGGCGCACTGGTCTTCCTTGTTGCCCTGGACGATGTTGCCGCCACCGGTGGGCGGGGGCTGGTTCTCCTTGCACTGCAGGTTGCCGTCGATCCGGTTCTTGTTGATCGCGACGCCACCACTGTTCTGGAAAACCTGCAGGTCAGAATCGATGGTGTTGTTAGCGGCGATCAGCGACCCGTTGTTGTCATCGAAGAGCAGAGTGCCCTCGATTTCGTTGCTCCGGATCGTTGCACCGCCACCCTGTACGAGCTGGACGGAACCGCCGACAGTGGACTGGACGAGCTTGACAAACCGGAAGTTCTCGCCCTGGACGTTCCCGATCACCCTGACCGACGTGGCGGTCAGCCGGGCGTTGGACTCCACCTTGATGGTTCCTTGTACGCGCGTTCCGTTCAGCGTGCAGGCGGTGCCCGAGGCCACCCGCAGGTTGTCGACGGTCACCGCTCCGATAGTGCCGCGACAGGTGGTTTCCTCGGCGTGGGCTGCCGTTGGTACGGCGAAGGCGACGACCGTGGCAACGCCGGTCGCCAACAAGAAGGTAAGACTGCGCTTCATGGCGTTCTCCTAATAAGTGGCGGCCCTCAGCGGGCCGATATGCCCTCAGCATCGCGGCGCAGTGTGGATGTGCGGTGAGAGCCCGATGAGACAACCCTTAGACAATCCACGATCATGATCCTGCGGCACTCCAGCGCAAGACCTCTGCCCAGACCGGTCGTACGAGCAGGTGCCCGACTTCCGGTACGACGGTGAGCCTCCCGTCGGCGATCTGATCGACCCACCACTGACCGTGCGCCGGGCTCACCACGGCGTCGGCAGCGCCGTACCAACAACGGACTGGAGCGCCAACGGACCGCGGGTCGAAGCCCCAGGGCGCCAAGGTATACGAGAGGAGATCGGCGGCCAGCCCGGCTGCACCTTGCACGAACGCCTCGGTCAACATTGCCTCGAGATCGGCGTGCAGTCCGGCATCGGCCAGAGCGGCCTCGTCGGCCGGGCTGCTTGCGACCATGCCGATCGTCGCCGCCGGATCGGCCGTCATCGGCGCCAGCATCCGTTCCAGACTCACCAGCGCTGAATCCGGATCGGCGGCGAGTGCGGCGATCATCGACTTCTCGTCCGCGCCGATCCAGGCAACCTCCTCGTCGGGGGCCGGGGTTCCGATCAGCGCCACCGACCGGACGAGGTCGGGGCGGCGGGCGGCCAGGGCCATGGCGACCCGCCCCCCTGCCGACCAGCCGGCCACCGCAACCGTGCCGACGCCGAGGTGGTCAAGAACGGCGGCGCAATCCTCGGCGTACAACGGGATGCTGGGTGAACCGTCTGTGCCCAGCCGATCGGAGCCGCCGTACCCCGGGCGGTCCACCGTGATCAACCGGACCCCCGCCGTAGCCGTGGCCTCGGGGTCGGGATCGAAGCGTCGCGATCCCGGTGCGACATGGCAGAAGAGCACCGGAGGACCGTCGTCAGGCCCGCTGACCTGGACGGCGATCCGGCGCCCGTCCGTCGTGGTCGCGGTCTTCTCTGTGCTGGGTGAGTTCGTCATGTCACTACTCTCACCCAGCACTGGTGACACCGTGCTGTCACCGACTCCAGAGAATTCCCAACGGATTCAGGAGCCTGGACGGAGGCTGAACGTGAACCGTACGGACCGGCTCTACGCCATCGCAGAGGAACTCCGCGCCGCCGGGTCTCGAGGACGGACCAGCGCCTGGCTGGCACAGCGGTTCGAGGTCGCGGCTCGTACGGTCAAGCGTGATGTGACCGCGCTGCAGGACTCTGGGCTGCCGATCTGGGCGCAGGCCGGTCCCGGCGGCGGGTACGTGCTTGATGCCTCGGCCACGTTGCCGCCGCTCAACCTCACTGCCTCGGAGGCGACGGCGGTGGCACTCTCCCTGGCGGCCATGCCACAACTTCCCTTTGCCCCCGATGGACGCAGTGCGCTGACCAAGATCCTGACAGCGATGACCGCCGCCGAGCGCACGCGGGCAACGGCTTTGGGCGATCGGCTGTGGATCCGCGATCGGCGTACGACGGCCCGCCCGGCGGTTGCCGGCGTACTGGACGAGGCGGTACGCACAGGTGTCGTCACGGTGCTGGACTATGTGGACAAGAAGGGCAGCACGACTCGCCGTCGGCCCGTCGAACCCATGGCGCTGGCCGCCACCGGTGGCCACTGGTTCCTACTGGCTTGGTGCAGGCGTCGGAGAGCCGGACGATGGTTTCGACTCGACCGGATCGAATCCGCCCATCTGACCACCGAACTCGCCGCACCGCGCGATCTGCTCGAGACCTTCGGTGCGCCGCCCGTTGACGCCGGCCCGGTCAGTCTGGTGGATTCGGCCTAGGGCGAATCGAGGTCTGCCGTGACGGCCGGAGAAAGTCGGGTCTGGACGGCGAGCCCCGGGACCGACAGGATGAGCGCCGATCAGCGGTCGCTCATCTCGAACGTCCGCGACACAGTCATGACAAGAGTCGTCATGACAAACCTGGCCATGACATCAGCACACAAGGGAGAATTGTGATCACACCGATGTGGCGTCGAGCAGTCGCCGTCGTCGCGGCACCGCTCGCAGCAATCGCGGTCAGCACCGCCGGCACCGGAGTCGCCAGCGCGGACGACGTACAGCTTGCAGCCGTGGAGAGCGCCGCGGGCGCCGACGTGGTGAGTGGCCAGTACATCGTCGTGATGCGTCCCGGGGCGAACGCCGCCGCCAATCGGA
>JACCTM010000485.1 GCA_013812385.1 Geodermatophilaceae bacterium
CTCGGACGAAACTGGGCGGGAGACGCAGTCGTGACGCTGCAGATCACTGGGCTCACTTCCGGGTACGGGCGCAGCACCGTCTTGCAGGGTGTCGATCTCGACGTGCCCGATGGCCGGGTCCTGGGTCTGCTCGGTCGCAACGGCGTCGGCAAGACCACGCTGATCCACACCGTCATGGGATTGGTCCGGCCGACCGCTGGCTCGATCACCTTGAACGGCAAAGAACTTGCGGGGCGGCGTACGGACCAGATCGCCCGGGCTGGGTTGGCTCTGGTTCCGCAGGGACGCCGGATCTGGCCGAACCTCGACGTCACCGAACACCTGGATCTCGCCTCCCGGCGCGGCGACGGCGCGGGGACCTGGACCGTCCCGAAGGTCCTGGATTTGCTGCCGCGCCTGGCTGAGCGACGCAGTCACCTCGGCGGCCAGCTCTCCGGCGGCGAGCAGCAGATGCTGGCCATCGCCCGGGCCCTGCTCACCGGGCCACGGATGCTGCTGATGGACGAGCCCTCCGATGGCTTGGCGCCGACCATCGTGGATCAGATCGGCGGCGTGATCGGAACGCTCAAAGACGAGGGAGTGACGGTGTTGTTGGTCGAACAGGACCTGCACCTGGCGTTCGGTGTTGCCGACGAGATCGCGGTGATGGTCAAGGGCCAGATCGCGCACCGCTGCTCGACTGCGGACTTCCGGGCCGACGAGCCGTCCGCAAGACGCCTGCTCGGGGTCGCCTGAGCGAGTTGATCATCGGCAAACCGGGGGATTATCGCCGAAGCAAACCTCACTTTGCCGATGATCAACTCGCGGAGAGCAGCTTCCACCGGGCGTTCGCACCGTCGCGCCAGGCATCGTGCTTGTCGCGGAAAAGTTCGCGCGCGCTACGTCCCACCCAGTCGCGGGGCAGCAGGGCCGTCGGCAACTGCGGGTCCAGGAACGGGAACCGTCGCCATTCGTGCACGAGATGGATCTGGGACAGCAGCGCCTCGGTGTCATCGGCGGGTTCGACATCGGCAAAGGTGTTCAGGAACCGGTCGTATCTGGCGGCGATCTCTGGCACGTCCCAGGCTCGGTTGACCAGTTCCGGCTCGTGGCCGATCCCGGCATGCGGCCCGACGAAGGAGAACACCGATCGGTTGAGGCCGAGATCGGCCAGTACCTCCCGGGCCTCGTCGGCGAGTTGCGGCCGTGGAGTGACCCAGACACCCGGAGCGGGAGAACCGAAACCGGCCCAGGCCAACCGGCTACGCGCGCGCCGGCGCAGGCCACGCTCGGTCTCCGGGACGCTGACCAGCAGGACCAGCCACTCGCCGTCCCAGTCCGGGGTCTCGCTGGCGAAGGTGTAGATCCGCTCCGCGCCGTCGCTGAGCAGCCGTCGACCGGGCACGGTCAAGGTCCACTGCGCCCGCCTGCCGACCTTGGCCGACGCGATCAGCCCATCGGCGCCGGTGCGGGCCAGCGCCTGCCGAGCGGCGCGGTGCTCGATCCCGAGCAGTTCCAGCGTGTCGGTGAGTGCAGCCGTCCACACCGGCCGTTTACGCGGGAGCACGAACTCCCCGAGCACGGTCAGCAGATAGGACGACGCGCTGGCCGTACCGAACTCGTGGCGCCTGGCCGCGACACCCGGTGGGCTGGGCTGGCCGACCCACCCGGGCGCCAGAGCGGCACCGGTCAACTCCTGCGGGAACTCCACGTGAGGGCAACCTCCGTGCCGATCGTGACACAGCCCGGATGTCTCGCCTACGACGACACCTGTCGATGGGGTCATCTGACGGCAATATGCGACAATCACTTGACGATGCGCCACGAATCAGTAGACAATTGAGGTACCCCGCACCCTCGAGGAGCGCAGAGTCATGACCAGTGCCGGCGTACCCGTGACAGAGACTGATGCCGCACCCGTGCCCATCGCCAGCGACGTGCCGACTGTGAGCTTCCGGACCCGCCCCGAGACCTACCGACACTGGAAGCTCGCGGTCGACGGCGAGATCGCCACGCTGACCCTTGACGTCGATGAGCAAGGCGGCATCGTGCCCGGGTACGAGCTGAAGCTGAACTCCTACGACCTCGGTGTGGACAT
>JACCTM010000027.1 GCA_013812385.1 Geodermatophilaceae bacterium
ACGCCGACGCCCACCATGCCGTACAGGGCGGCGGCGCCGATCGAGCTCAACAGCACCTCGAGGTTCTCACCGGACAGCGACACCGGTGCGCCCTTGGCATTGAGCCAGGGGAGCGCGACGGCGACGACCACCGCATTCACCACGACCGCAAACAGCAGGCTGATCCCTAGGTAGGTCAGCAGTTTGGCGAGCACGACCTGCCCACGCCGCGGTGTCGCGAGAAACGTCGGGGTCGCCGTACGGTGTCGGTACTCCTGGGTCATCCCGATGATCCCGAGGATCAGGAAGAAGACCACCGCGTTGGCGCCGGCGGCTAAAGCCAGTTGGGTGAACGCGTCGGAATCCACTGGCGGGATTCCGCTGTCCGGACTGGCCGCCGCCTGGTCGGCGAAGCCGATCAAGAGCGCGGCCGAGCCGCCGGACAGCACGCAGGCTCCGAGAAGCAACCACAGCCAGAGCTTGGTGCTGAAGAGCTTGCGCAGTTCGGCGCGGATCAGCTTGATCACGAGGTCACCTCTGCCGCCGGCTCGTTGGAGCACCCTTGAACTCCTCCTGGCCGGCAGTCAGCCGGAAGTAGATCTCCTCGAGGTCCGTGGTGGCGGTCCGCAGCTCATGCAGTTCCACCCCGGATGTGAACGCGAGATGGCCGATCGCCGCGATCGGCATGCCTCGTACGGTGAGCTCTCCCGGACTCGTTGTATCCACCTGAGCTCCAGCGCCGGTCAGTGCCTGCTGCAGGGCTTCGGCGTTCGGTGAGCGCAGATGGACCGAAGCTCGGGCCGGATCGGCCAGTTCGGCGATGGTCCCCTCGCGAACCAGCTTCCCGCCGGCGATGATCACGATCCGGTCCACCGTCTGCTGGACCTCCGCGAGCAGGTGGCTGGAGACCAGGATCGTGCGGCCTTGGTCATGGGCGAGGTGCTGCAGAAAGTTGCGTAGCCACTGGATGCCTTCGGGGTCCAGGCCGTTGGCCGGCTCATCCAGGATCAGTACCTGAGGATCGCCGAGCAACGCGGTGGCCAGCCCCAGCCGCTGTCGCATTCCCAGGGAGTAGCCCCCGGTCTTGCGTTTCGCCGCATCGGTCATTCCCACCTGGGCCAGGACCGCATCAGCACGTTCATCGGGTATCCCCGCGGCCGCGCAATAGACTCTCAGATGGCTACGGCCGCTGCGACCCGGGTGAAACGCGGTCTCCAGGACCGCACCGACCTGCGAAGTCGGCCGGGACAGTGCGGCGTACGGGGTCCCGCCGTACGTCGCCGACCCGGAGTCCGGAGTGATCAGGCCCAACGCTATCCGCAGCGTGGTGGTCTTGCCCGCCCCATTGGGTCCGAGAAAGCCGGTGACCTGTCCCGGCTCGACCACGAATGAGAGTCGTTCGACGGCATGCACGCTCCCGAAACTCTTGGAGAGATCGGAGACAACTACCCGCGTCGGAGCCGCTGCCTGAGGAGTGGTGTGGGTTGACATGCTCACGAGTCCTCATCCAACCGGGGTAACGCCAGCGAGCTTCCGCCGGGGTTCGGTCATCACTCGGTGTTCATCTCCCGGCCCGCCCTTGCGAGGTTGGGGGTGTTTTGTTGGTGATCTTGACCTTATGGTGGCGACACGCCGATGGAATGGCCGAAAAACCGCCATAAGGTCAAGATCACGCCGGTTGGGCACCCGTCCCTGCGGAGTCCTTCGTCGTGGAGGGGCGGCCACTCCCGGACTCTGGGTGACCGAATATCTGCACCGGGTTGGCTTCTAGACTTGCGGACCTGATGGACCTCGACCTTCAGCAGATCGGCCTGTCCCACCCACGGATCAAGCAGATCGTTGATCTGCAGCGCAACACCGCTTCCAACCGCGCGGGCATGCTTCCTGTCGAAGGGCTTTGGGCGCACAACGTTGTCCGCGAGACCGGCACGCAGGTCGAGGTGTTCCTGTGCTGTCCGGAGGCGATCTATTCCGACGAGGCGAAACTCCGAGCCACTCAACTGGTCGCCATCGCGGAGACGTCGTACCGAATCTCGGAGAAGACGCTGGCCCGGATCACCGAGCGGGACAAGCCCGACGGCCTCGTCTCAATCGTGCGCATGCCCAATTGGCAACGCGGTGACATCGAGTTCGGCGAGACGGCGCTGGTTCTGGTAGCCGACGGACTCGAGATCCCCGGAAACCTCGGGACTCTGCTGCGAACGATGGACGCAGTGGCCGCCGACTGCATGGTGCTCACCAACCGGCGTACCCGAATGTCGCATCCCAAGGTGTTCCGCGGTTCGCACGGCATGAGCCTGTCGGTGCCCACGGTGGACTTCGACGAGGTGACCGAGGCGATCGATTGGCTGGCCGGACACGACTTCACGGTCTATCTGGCCGACACCGAGTCCGCAGTGGACTACCGAAAGGCCGACTACCGCGGCCGGGTCGCGATTGTCATGGGCAGCGAGCGGTTCGGCATCTCCAGGCCATGGTACGAACGCGGGTACGGCGGAATCTTCATTCCCATGCTGGGCCGGTCGGACTCGCTAAACGTGTCGGTCTCGGCATCGGTGCTGCTCTACCAGGCCCGAGCCACACTGGGCGGCGCCGAAGGCCGTCCCCGATAAGTCGATGGTGCCCCTGGAAGGATTCGAACCTTCGCTTCTACCTCCGGAGGGTAGCGCTCTATCCCCTGAGCTACAGGGGCCGGTCAACCCCAGATCGGAGCAGTTGCGGCGGCTCGCCAGGCTACACC
>JACCTM010000060.1 GCA_013812385.1 Geodermatophilaceae bacterium
GGCGGGGCGCTGAACTCCGACGCCGATCAGCTGTCTCGCCTCACCGGCGTGCCGGCGATCATCTGGGTCGGGATCTTTCTTGTCGTGACGGTCGGGGCTCTGGGGATCGGTGCCTCGTGGCTGCTCAGCGGACTGCTGGCTCGGTGACTGCCAGTCGACGCGCGCGCACGCAGCACAGCCGAACAGTGCCTTCCGATACTGGCAATCGCCGCTGATTGCCTGTTCTATGGGGGTGTGCGGAATGTGCGCGGCCGCGCGACAGCACAGGCGTTGTGTGCGCTGGGACTGGTGGCATCGTTGGTTGTCCCGATCTGGACGCCTGCTTCCCCATCGCTCGCACACGCCGAAGCATCGAGTCCTACCGACGCCCTGCGCTTGCCTGAGGAAGTCGTCGGCGCTGACAGTGCCGATGTCGAGCCACCGGTGAACATCGATGCTGCGTCGGTCTATGCGGCTGGTCGTGGCATGGCCGGTGTTGCCGTCCTGGATCGACTTACCGGAAGTTATGTCGACAATGGCGCCGGGGCCCACACCGCGATGGGCTCGGCCTCGGTGATCAAGGTCCTGATGGCCGAGGAGATCCTGCATCGCGCGGCACTCGGTCAAATCCAACTGGGTCCCATGGAATACAGCCGGATGGAGGCGATGCTGGTCGACTCCAACGATCCGGCCGCGTCCAGCCTGTACACCCAATTCGGTGGCGCCGGCCTGATCATGGCCGCTCTGACCAGACACGACCTGTCCGAGTCCGCGGCGCCGACTGACCCGCAGTACTGGGGAAACACGAAGATCACCGCGTACGACGTCATGACGTTCTATGACAGCGTGCTGGACGGCTCTCTCCCGGCACCGAGCCGCGACTACCTGTTCGGATTGTTGCGCCGCCTCGCACCGATCGCGTCCGATGGATTCGGACAGCTCTTCGGCCTGGCTGGCGGTGACCCGACACTGAACGCAGCGGTGAAGCAGGGCTGGATGTGTTGTCTGGACGGTGTCCGAAACGTCCACAGCACGGCAGTCCTGGGCGCGCAGGATCGGTACGTGGTGGTCATCCTCACCCAGTACCCCCCATCGCTGCTGTGGGAGCACGGATTGACCACCACAACCGAAGTCGCCCGACTCGTCCTTGGCGGGCTCTCCCACTGACAGCGATCCGCTCGGACCGTGACACCACGGCTGAAAGGTGCTGGCGGGACCTGTCGAATGTGCGGCACACGTCTTGCATCCACAAGCAGAGGAGTGACCGCGAACCGATGGCCACCGAAGCGCTTAATCCGTACGACGCACTGCCTGACGTACCCACGTTCCGACGTCGCCAGCGACGACATCGCGGACGGGCAGCGGCTGCCTAATCCGCAGACGAGTCGAGCGATGGGTGTTTCCGGAGGGGCAGACCGCTCCCCTCAACTGAGCTGGTCGGGCTTTTTGGGAGCCACCAAGAGCTTCGCCGTCACTGTGTTCGACCCGGATGCCCCCACCGCCAGTGGCTTCTGGCATTGGGCAGTGTTCAACATCCCGGCCTCGGTCACCGAACTCGCGAGCGGCGCCGGCGCCGGCGGCATGCCCGCTGGGGCCGTGCAGTTGCGCAACGACTCGGGTGAAGCGGGCTATCTTGGAGCTGCTCCCCCGGAAGGCCATGGGCCCCCGGCAGGTCCCAGCACCCCGGGTAAGAAGAGCGAGACGGTACTCGTCTTCCCGCCGACCACTCCACCTGGCCTACCCATGACGGGATCGGACATCGTGCCGATCGGTCTGACCGGACTCGGGTTGTTGCTGGTGGGCGCGGCAACCCTCGTGGCCGGCAGGCGCCGGGGCAGGTTGATCGCCGAGTGATCAAAGGAACGCGCTGAACGAGCGGCGGGCGGGTGCGGATTCTCTCACCCACCCGCCGCTCGTCGTACGCCCTGATCCGCGCAGTCAGCTCGTGGCCAGGCAGGCGGTACCGATCTGCGCGAAGCCCGCTCGCTCGTACACCCTGGCCGAGTCGTCGTCGCCGGCTGAGAGGAAGACCAGCGAGCACTCCTGTCGTGCATCGGACACCAGAGCCGCTGTGATCGCGGCGCCGAGGCCTCGGCCGCGGTAGTCAGGCAGGGTGGCGACGCCGACGATCTCGGACACCACGTCCTCCCCCACGACCACCGGGTGATGTGATCCGACCGCTAGCAGACGATTCTGCGAGATCGCCGCCATGAGCACCGTGCGGCCGTCGGCGATCCGGGTCCGAAGGTGCGCCACGGCGGCCTCGGACGAGTCCGGTCCCGGCTCGCCCGGGTCCTCGTCGTCTGGGGTCCCGGAGAAGGCGTGTGTAGCAAGGTGCAGGTAGTCCCCCAACCGCGGATCGTCGGCCCCGACCAGAAACAGTCGTACGCCGCCGGGCAGCATCACGTCCACCGGATCGGCCACAACCAACAAAGGTCCGTCCACAACGGACAGTCCGGATCGCGATGCTGCAGCGCGCATGGACGGTGTCGACTCGGCCATCCATTCAAAAGCCGCAGGCAGATTCAGTTCGCGCATCCGGCCGCACGCCCGCTGCACGTCCTGGGGTTGCACCACGCTGACCCCGAGGCGCGGCCGGGCGTAGTAGGACCATGGCCCGGTACCGATGAACAGAGTCAGTGAGCCGATCTCCTCGACCCGGGCGTCGCTTCGGGGAGCGGCGTCGTAGTACTGCTCGACCCTGCGCAGGGTGGCGCTGATGCTCACGATGGCACCCTAGCCGCGTCGAGAACCGCCTCGGGACCGCAGCGGTCGAGTCAAGCCGGGTGTCCGCGCTGATAGTCGAGCAGGGTGATCACGGTGAGCGATTTGAGCTGTAACCGCAGCGGCGCAGTCCGCAACCACCGAGGGCAATCCTGGGATACGCGGCGATAGACCTCGGAGACCAAAATGTCCTCGACCGGTGAGGGGCCGAGGGCAGCTCGGATCCAGCCGAGCACCAACGCCATCGTGGCTGCGTCGGCGAGATCCTCGGCCCAACCGGGCTGTCCCATGCTTCTAGTATCCAGTCACTGACCGTGGGCAGGCAGCTGGGTGCCCGGCTCATCGGAATGAAGCCCTCGCGTCCAGGAGATGCCCCTCCCGGCAGGATGATCTGATGGTCAGCGCGGGCACTGGGAGCCCCTCCCCATTCGTGAGCTTCGACCGCGAGAGCTGGCGTGCGCTGGCGGCCAGCACTCCGCTGCCGCTCGCACCTGAGGAAATCGCCCAGCTGCGCGGCCTGGGTGACACCGTGGACGCCGACGAGGTCGCCACTGTCTATCTACCGCTGTCCCGACTGCTTAACCTCTATGTGGCCACCGTGCAAGAGCTCTGGTCGGCACAATCGCGTTTCCTGGGATCAGGAGAGGCAAAGGTGCCCTTCGTGATCGCCGTCGCCGGCAGCGTCGCGGTCGGCAAGAGCACGACAGCGCGGATCCTGCAGGCGCTGTTGTCACGATGGCCTGACCACCCGAAGGTCGAACTAGTCACCACAGACGGATTTCTCTATCCCAATGACGTGCTCAGCGAGCGAGGTCTCCTGCACCGCAAAGGCTTCCCCGAGACCTACGACAGACGTCGATTGGTGCGCTTCCTGGCCGAGGTCAAGTCTGGTGCACCATCGGTGGTTGCTCCGGTGTATTCGCATCTGGTCTACGACGTCGTGCCCGACGCCGCAACGCCCATCGAGAACCCAGACATCCTGATCTTGGAGGGCCTCAACGTCCTACAGTCCAGTGCCCGTGCAGGGGGCCGCCTTCCGGGAATCTTCCTGTCCGACTTCTTCGACTTCTCAGTCTTCGTCGACGCCGGCGAGAGCGACATCCGTCGCTGGTACGTCGAACGCTTTCTCACCCTGCGCTCGACCGCTTTCCAGGACGAGAAGTCCTACTTCCATCGTTATGCCCGTCTGGACGAGGCGCAGGCGGTGGCCACCGCGGAGAAGATCTGGGCGGCGATCAATGCCCCCAATCTGGTGCAGAACATTGCGCCCACCCGCTCGAGGGCCAGATTGATCCTGCACAAGGCAGCAGACCACTCGGTCCGCAAGGTGCAGTTGCGCAAGCTCTGAGCTCAGAACCACGTGCTCGACCACGGAGGGGCTGCCGTCGAGAACATCAGGTCGGTGGCTTGCAGCGAACCCATACGGTGCTCCTCCGCCCAGCCGACCCGCGCGAGCTGTTGCAACGAGAAACCTCCGAGCAGGATTGCTCCCAGGGTCGTGACCGGCAGGCTCAGATCGGCCGATCGAGTGGTTGCCGCGCACTCGGATCCTGCTGGGCCGCCGGTGAGTTCGTAGCGTCCCGCAGCAAATCCTTGCGCGTCGGTGATCTCGAGTACGACCCGGCCATCGACTCGGTACCTGCGCGCGGACAGCACTGCCGGCACGTCGACCACCCGGCACCACAGGAAGTCGTGCCGTTTGCTGGCTCGAGCCCGACGCGCATCGGTGAGCAGCCACGGCAGCACCTCGTCGACGGGTCTATCCCTGGCGACGACTTCGGTGACCAGGTCCAGGGACAGGAGGTGGGCCCACAATGCCCGATCGGCATCCAGGTGCTGGCTCACCAGCATGTCCACGGTCACCGTGGAAGCGGGCAGCATGGCCTCCCAGGTCGTTTCCACCCGATACCGGGCGGCTCCGATCACAGTTCCTGCGCCGTCGCTGGCGACCAGATGAAAAGCCGGCGGCACGTCCGGCCTGGCCGCAAGAGCCAGGATTCCGAGATCGACATCCCAGAACCAGTCCGGGCGACTGATCTCACCGACCTGACAGCCTTGGACACGGTCGTACAACCGGGCGGCGGCCTGACGAAAGTCCGACACGTCCACGAGATCGACCGTGGCCGGCGAGCTCTCGAGCAACCGCGTGCGGCGGGTGTCGACGGTGTAGCACTGCGACTCGGTGGCCGGCCCGTAGCCCCAGCGGCCGTAGATCGGCCACTCGGCAGCGATGAGAATGCTCAACGGCTCGGCGCGTTCTCGGCAAGCGGCGAGGTCAGCTGTGATGAGTCGACCGGCCAGCCCCTGCCGTCGATGCGTGGCCGTGGTCGTCACCTGCGTCACCGCCGCTGCCGGGATCGCCTGTACTCGCGGAAGGGTGATCTGCACCGGAAAGCTGCGCAGGGTGGCCACGATCAGGTTGTCCTCGAAGGCGCCCCATGTTCGTTCCAACGGGGTCAGCGCGCGACGCTGCTCGGAATCGTCGACTTCGGACGGGTTGTGAAACCCCCGGCGCACGGCGACGCTCCACGCGTGCAGCTCGGACGAGGCAATCGTCCGTATGTCGGCCATATCGACAGACTAGGAGTCACTACCAGCGGGTTGCCTCGTTGGGCCGGTCAGACATTCAGCCTTACAATGGAACCGATTGGGTCGCTGGCCGTGATCAGATCGTTGTGCACAAAGACCGCACAGCACGGTGGTCGACACGCTGGGGTCCGCCTAGGCTGGGCACGGCGTCATCTGCGTCACACTGTGCATGCGGCTTCCCCGCCGGCACGAACCGCACGAATCGAAATAGGAAAGAGTGAGTAACGGGATGTGTCCCCACCAGCCCTGCTGTCCCTCCGCAGACAGCGCCGGGCGCGACGCCGCGCACGTCGTGCACAGCCACCCCGAACAGGGCTGGAGCCTTTTGTGCAACGGCGTGGTGCTCTTCGAAGACAACGGCGAGATCCTGCCCAACGGCCGGGTCATCTCCTCGCGCCGACCGCAGGCTGCCGCGGTCTGAACACCGCCGCATCCCCTTCTCCCCATCCGCGCCGAGGGCACCGAGCCGTCAGTCGGCGTACTCCGACACAGGTGGACAGCTGCAGACAAGGTGACGGTCCCCGTACGCACCGTCGATGCGCCGAACCGGGCTCAGATACCCCCGTCCGACCAGCGACGGCACCGGGAAGACAGCAGTTGCGCGGTCATAGGGGACAACCCAGTCCTCGGTCAGCATCTTCAGGGTGTGCGGCGCCTGGCGCAGCGGACCGTCGGCTAGCTCCCGCTCCCCCGCTTCGACCGCGCTGATCTCCGCCCGGATGGCGATCATCGCCTCGACGAACCGGTCGAGTTCGGCCAGATCTTCGCTCTCGGTCGGCTCGACCATCAGTGTCCCGGCGACGGGGAAACTCATCGTCGGGGCATGGAAGCCGTAGTCGATGAGTCGCTTGGCTATGTCCTCCACCGTGACGCCCGAGGCTTTGGTGAGCGGTCGGATGTCCAGGATGCATTCGTGGGCCACGAGACCATCGGCGCCGGCGTACAAGATCGGGTAGTGCTCGCGTAACCGCACGGCGATGTAATTCGCGGCCAGGATCGCGCTCTGCGTCGCCCGCCGCAACCCGTCAGGTCCCATGAGCCGGATGTATGCCCAGGAGATCGGCAGGATGCCGGCTGACCCCCATGGGGCGGCCGATACGGGACCCGGGCCCGTTCCGGGTCCGGCAGCTTCGACCAGCGGATGGTTGGGCAGGAACGGGATCAGGTGCTCTCGTACGCCGATCGGTCCGACGCCGGGACCGCCACCGCCGTGCGGGATGCAGAAAGTCTTGTGCAGGTTGAGGTGGCTCACATCCGAGCCGAACCGCCCTGGCTTGGCCAGACCGATCAGCGCGTTCAGATTCGCCCCGTCGACGTACACCTGACCGCCGGCTTCGTGGACGGCGGCACAGATGTCGGTGATCGCCGCTTCGAAGACCCCGTGAGTCGACGGATAGGTGATCATGATGGCGGCCAGCCCGTCTCGATGCTTCTCGATCTTGGCGTGCATGTCGTCGAGATCGACGTTGCCACGTACGTCGCAGGCCACGACGACGACCTTCATTCCGGCCATGACGGCGCTGGCCGCGTTCGTGCCGTGCGCTGACGACGGGATCAGGCAGACCGTGCGCTCATGTTCGTCGTTGGCATCGTGATAGGACCGAATCGCGAGCAGTCCGGCGAATTCGCCCTGCGCCCCCGAGTTGGGTTGCACGCTGACCGCGGCATAGCCGGTGATCTCGGCCAGGTCGGCGCACAACTCGGAGATCAACTGCTGATAGCCAGCCGTCTGTGCGGCCGGAGCGAATGGATGGATCCCGGCGAACTCCGGCCAGGTGATCGATTCCATCTCGGCCGCGGCATTCAGCTTCATCGTGCAGGAGCCCAGTGGGATCATCGTGCGGTCCAGAGCCAGATCCTTGTCCGAAAGTGAACGCATGTAGCGCAAGAGCGACGTCTCGGACCGGTGGGTGGAGAACACCGGGTGTGTGAGGTAGGCAGAGGTACGGCGCAACCGCTCAGGGATCAGCTCGATCGGGTCCTCCCCGTTCTCCTCCGCCTGCTCGAAGTCCACAGTGGATGCTCCGAACGCCTTGGCCACCGAAGACAGGTGTTCGGCGGAGGTGCGTTCGTCGCAGGAGATGCCCACATGGTCGGCATCAATGCGTCGCAGGTTGACTCCGAGCTCTGACGCGGCGGCGAGAATCTCGTCCGCGCGGCCGACCACCCGTACGGTGAGGGTGTCGAAGAACGGTGCCTCGGCAACCTGACTCCCATTGTCGCGCAACACCTTTGCGAGCGTGGCGGCATGCCCGTGCACGCGACGGGCGATGGCGGCCAAGCCTTCAGGGCCGTGATAGACCGCATACATCGACGCGATGACGGCCAGGAGCACTTGTGCAGTGCAGATGTTGGACGTCGCCTTCTCCCGGCGGATGTGCTGCTCGCGGGTCTGCAGGGCCAGCCGATAGGCGGGATCGCCGTCCGCGTCGACGGACAAGCCGACCAGACGGCCCGGCAACTGCCGGGCCATCCCATCGCGGATCGCCATGTAGCCGGCGTGCGGTCCCCCGAAGCCGAGCGGAACACCGAAGCGCTGCGTCGTCCCGATGACGACGTCGACATCGATCTCGCCGGGCGGGCGTAGAACCGCGAGAGCGAGCAGGTCCGCAGCTGCGACAACGATCATACCGCGCTGATGCGCCGCAGCGACCAGGGCTGCGTGATCGACGATCGCACCACTGGCACCCGGATACTGCACCAGCACGCCGAAGAACTCTCCCTCCGGAAGACCGTCACTCAGGTCGGCCACGACGACGTCGAGGCCCAACGGTCGAGCTCGCGTCTGTAGGACAGCCAGCGTCTGTGGGAAGACGTCGGCATCGACCAGGAAAGCGCCACCGGGGACGGACTTGGTGGCCCGTCGGGCCAGCGTCATCGCCTCGGCAGCCGCAGTGGCCTCGTCCAAGAGCGAAGCGTTGGCCACGTCGAGTCCGGTCAGGTCGGCGACCATCGTCTGGAAGTTCAGCAGAGCCTCGAGCCGACCCTGGCTGATCTCCGGCTGATAAGGCGTGTACGCGGTGTACCAGGCCGGGCTCTCCAACACCCGGCGGGTGATGACGGCCGGTGTGTAGTTGTCGTAATAGCCCAAACCGATCATCGACGTACGCACCTGGTTCTTGGCGCCGATGATCCGCAGCGCGGTCAGTACGTCGACCTCCGAACTCGCCCGGGGTATCGACAATCCTGCGGCATCGCGGATGTTGCCAGGTACGGCTGCGTCGGTGAGCGCATCGAAGCTGTCGTAGCCGACCGTCCTGAGCATGTGCGCGGCATCGTCGGCTCGTGGCCCGATGTGCCGGTCCGCGAAGGTTCTCGCTGGTTGCCGGTCCTGTGGATTTTCGGGTGTCGACACCCGAGCGAAGCTACCAGCGAGTTGTCCCGCTTACCCCAGCCAGGGCAAATCGGGCCTCGCCCCGGCCGCTGGTCAGACGGCGCGCTGTTGGCGACGTCCGGCGAGTTCGTCGGACTCGGCTCCTGCGCTGCGGCCATCGGCGCGCTCGGCAGGCAGTGTGTGCAGCGAACCAGTGAGTTCACGCAGCGCGCCAGACACGGCGATTCCGAAGACACCCTGTCCACCGGCGAGTAGGTCCACGACCTCCTCGGCCGACGAGCATTCGTACACGCTGACGCCGTCGGAGAGCAGGGTGAGGTTCGCAAGATCACGTACCCCGCGGCCGCGCAGGAACTCGACGGCCTTGCGAATGTTGGGCAGCGACACCCCGGCATCGAGCAGCCGCTTCACGACCTTGAGGACCAGGATGTCGCGGAAGGAGTAGAGCCGCTGAGTGCCAGATCCGGTTGCGGCGCGGACGGTCGGGACGACGAGCGCGGTCCGGGCCCAGTAATCCAGCTGGCGATAGGTGATTCCGGCTGCACTGCAGGCGACCGGCCCGCGGAACCCGACCGCCTCCCGGGCTGCCTCGTCGTAGCTGACCCCGGAGACCTCGGCGGCGCTGAACAGCGTCTGCTGTGCCGGCTCGTTCTGCGTTGCCCCAGGGCGTTCCCCTCCTGGCCGGTGACTGCCGCGTTCGGTCATTCTTGAACTCCTCGCCGACTCCGCCGGCGCACTTCCCCCTCGCCGATGCTGCAGGGGTAAGTCACACCGTGGTAATTGCTCTTGACGGTAGGCCCGCGACGCAGGGTGGGTCAACGCGAGTTGCGGCGTGTCGGAATGCTAACCCTCATGGGTAGGTCAAGGGTTTCCTGACTACTTCGCCTGCTTGCCGCCGAAGTCCTCGGGGGTGATGGTGTTCAAGAACTCCTTGAACTTCTCCACTTCGTCTTCTTGCTCGTCCGGGATCATGATGCCGACCTCGTCGAGCAATTCCTCTGCGCCGAAGATCTTCGCCCCGCTGCGAACTGCCAGGGCCACCGCGTCCGAGGGCCGGGAACTGACCCGCGGGAACCCGGTGAACAACAGCTCGGCGTAGTACGTGCCGTCCTTCATCTCCGTGATGTGCACAGCCTCGAGGGTGGCGTTGAGCGAGGTGATGACGTCGCGCAGGAGGTCATGGGTCATCGGTCTCGCCGGCCTGACCCCCTGCTGTTCGAATGCGATGGCAGCCGCCTCGACCGCACCTACCCAGATAGGTAGATAGCGCTCGCCATCGACCTCCTTGAGCAACAGGATCGGCTGGTTGGCCGGTAGCTCGACGCGTACGCCGATGACGCTGAGTTCACGCATCGTCATCTCGTTTTCCTCCACCATCGAGGGCCTTCGCCGTCCTGCACGACCGTACACGTCACCGCCGTCGGCTGAGGTGACAAATCGGCTACCGGGCAGTGGTCGAAATCGCGTGCACCAGTGCAGTCAGCGGCGGATGGCTGCCGGCAGTCCGCTCTTGACCAGTGTGGCGTGCAGCCGAACTGACAGCGCCGCCAGTTCGCGGGTGTTCTCCTCTGCGCGGGCGCTCGCATCGGGACCGCGACTGTGCAGCAGCGGCGCCAGTACTTGCTCGAAGAGTCCGATCTCGCGGTCAGCTGCAGCCCGGTAGGCGCGCAGATGGCGTGCCTCGATACCGAAGCGCGCCATCTCGGCAATGGTCCGCGCGATCATCAGGGC
>JACCTM010000071.1 GCA_013812385.1 Geodermatophilaceae bacterium
GAACACCTTCAGTCGGGTGGATCACGCGTTTGGGTCTGAGGGCGCAGTGGGGGAGTTGCGCCCGCGTGTACGCGGTTCGAACTGACCCGATGATTGTCCGAAGCACCGCGCGCACGGGCGCCGGCCAGTTGCGCCTAACTTGCTCATGATCTGCCATCGTCTGCCCATGGCTAGGACGAGCATCGACCTGAACTGTGACCTCGGCGAAGGCTTCGGAGTCTGGACCTTGGGGGAGGACGACGGGTTGCTCGACGTGGTCACCAGCGCCAATGTGGCCTGCGGCTTCCATGGCGGGGATCCGAGCATCATGCGCCGGGTCTGCCGGCGAGCCGCCGAACGCGGGGTACGGATCGGCGCCCAGGTGGGCTATCGCGATCTGGCCGGCTTCGGCCGTCGTCCCATGAACGTCCCGCCGAGTGAGTTGACCGACGAGGTGATCTACCAGATCGGTGCGCTGGACGCGTTCGCCCGGATAGCCGGCAGCCGGGTGTCCTATGTCAAGCCGCACGGGGCGCTGTACAACACCTGCGTCACCGACGCCGTCCAGGCCGAGGCGGTCGTCCGCGCAGTTCGCGAGGTCGATCCCGGGCTGCCGATTCTCGGACTGCCCGGATCGGCGTTGCTGCGCGCTGCCGAGGTGGCTGGACTGCCCGTGGTCACCGAAGCCTTCGCCGACCGCAGCTACGACTCGGCCGGTCGGTTGGTCAGCCGACGACATGAAGGGGCGGTGATCAGCGATCCCAAGTTGGTCATCGCCCGGTGTCTGCGGATGGTGGGCGAAGGGCTGGTCACCGCCGTGGACGGAACGCAGGTGCCGGTCAGCGCGGCGTCGCTGTGTCTGCACGGCGACACGCCGGGTGCCCTCCGCTTGGCCAGGCGGATCCGTGACGCACTCGGCCAGGCCGGAGTCGCGCTCGAGCCATTCTGCTGACCTGCGTCGAAGAGCTCGACGGGAGCCGGTGGCCCGGCTCGGTCACCGCCCGGCCCCCGCCACTCTTGACGGAACCAGGCTCCGGAGTGCACCCTGTCGGGGCGGTGACACCGGTCACCAAGGAGCACGAGGGAGCCCTAGCTGCTCGAGGCCAGTACGCCAGGTTGACCTGGCGTGGACAGCGGTCACCCGAAAGGGTAGGCTGCTGGTTTGCGCTGCCTTCCGACTGCTTACCCGCCGCCGCGGGTCACTTGGTGTGACCGCGATCCGGCTGGCTCGAGGCGAGGCATGCGTGTAGCCGATTTGAACACCGGTCCTTGGAAGGACGCACCTTGGCAGTGTCACGCCAGTTGACGCACGATTCGACCACAACCTCAGGAATTCCCAACGCACCGAAACGAGTTTCGTTCGCAAAGATTCGGGAGCCCCTCGAGGTTCCGGACCTCCTTGCGCTGCAGACCGACTCCTTCGACTGGCTCGTCGGAGCGCCGGACTGGCGGAAGCGGGTCGAGGAAGGCACGTTGAGCGGCCTGGCCGAGATCCTGTCCGAGATCTCCCCGATCGAGGACTTCTCCGGCTCGATGTCGCTGTCCTTCTCCAACCCGTACTTCGAAGAGGTCAAGAACCCCCTCGAGGAGTGCAAGGACAAGGACATGACCTTTGCGGCTCCGCTGTTCGTCACCGCGGAGTTCATGAACAACACCACCGGTGAGATCAAGAGCCAGACGGTATTCCTGGGCGACTTCCCGATGATGACCCCCAAGGGGACCTTCGTCATCAACGGCACCGAGCGCGTGGTGGTCTCCCAGCTCGTCCGCAGTCCCGGCATCTACTTCGACCGGACACTGGACAAGACCTCCGACCGGGACATCTTCTCCTCGAAGATCATCCCCGGCCGTGGAGCGTGGCTGGAGTTCGACGTCGACAAGCGCGAGACCGTTGGCGTACGGATCGACCGCAAGCGCCGGCAGCCGGTCACCGTGCTGCTCAAGGCTCTGGGCTGGACCGAGGACCGGATCCGCAGCTCCTTCGACTGGTCGCCGGTCATGCTGGGCACGCTCGAGAAGGACCACGTCGCGTCCCAGGACGAGGCGCTGCTCGACATCTACCGCAAGCTTCGACCAGGCGAGCCCCCGACGCGGGAGAGCGCGCAGACGCTGCTGGAGAACCTCTTCTTCAACGTCAAGCGCTACGACCTGGCCAAGGTGGGCCGGTACAAGGCCAACAAGAAGCTCGAGCTGTCGGTCGATGCCAAGAAGCTCGTCCTCACCGAGGATGACATCGTCAAGACGATCGAGTACGTCCTGCGCTTGCACGCTGGCGAAGAAGGCCACGAGACCGACGACATCGACCACTTCGGCAACCGCCGTCTCCGTACGGTCGGTGAGCTGATCCAGAACCAGATCCGGGTCGGCCTGTCTCGCATGGAGCGGGTCGTCCGCGAGCGCATGACGACTCAGGACGTCGAGGCGATCACGCCGCAGACCCTGATCAACATCCGCCCGGTCGTCGCCTCCATCAAGGAGTTCTTCGGCACAAGCCAGCTGTCCCAGTTCATGGACCAGACCAACCCGC
>JACCTM010000107.1 GCA_013812385.1 Geodermatophilaceae bacterium
GGGGTGCCCTCCGCGGCGAGTAACTCGAGTTGGCGAGCCCTGACCTGTTGCGCCGGAATGCCGGTGGACCGAATCACCCGGTGCCAGGACACCGCGCCCTGACACAGCGCCATGGCCCGAGCGACCCGGCGCGGGCCGCCCTGCCCCAGGAACTCCGCGATGTCGCCGTAGGTCATCACCCGCCCGACCGGGATGGTGTCGACCACGTCATAGACCGCCTCGGCGAAATCCTCGAAGTCCACGACCATCACCCCCGGGCAGTTCAGGTGCATCATCAGCGCCGGACTCCCAAGGCGCGCCTTCGCGCACGGACCCGACGTCGATCAGTAGGTCGGCAGCGAGGTGTCGATCCGGTTGGCCCAGGCAAGCACCCCACCCTGTACGTGCACGGCATCGCCGAATCCGGCTGCCTGAACGACGGCCAGCGCCTCGGCTGAACGTGCACCCGACTTGCAGTGCAACACGATCGGCTTGTTCTGCGGAAGTCGGGACAGGGCCGCGCCGGAGAGGATCTCGTCCTTGGGGATCAGCTTGGCGCCCGGGATCGAGACGATCTCGTACTCGTTGGGTTCGCGGACGTCGATCAACTCGAAGTCCTTGCCGGAGTCGATCATGTCCTTGAGCTCCTCGACCGTGATCGTCGATCCGAGTGCAGCCTCCGACGCTGCGTCGGAGACCACGCCGCAGAAGTTGTCGTAGTCGATCAGCTCGGTGATCGGCTCGCCGGCGGGATCCTTGCGGATGGAGACCGTGCGGAAGGTCATTTCGAGCGCGTCGTAGACGGTCAGCCGGCCGAGCAGGGTCTCTCCGATGCCGGTGATCAGTTTGATCGCTTCGGTCGCCTGGATCGACCCGATCGTCGCGCAGAGCACACCGAGAACACCGCCCTCGGCGCAGGAGGGCACCATCCCCGGGGGTGGCGGGACCGGGTACAGATCGCGGTAGTTCGGGCCGTGCGAATCCCAGAAGACCGACACCTGGCCGTCGAAGCGGAAGATCGAGCCCCACACGTAGGGCTTGTCCAGCAGGACGCAGGCGTCGTTGACCAGATACCGGGTGGCGAAGTTGTCGGTGCCGTCCACGATCAGGTCGTACTGCGCGAAGATGTCCAGCACGTTGTCGGAGTCCAGCCGGGTCTCGTGCAACACGACGTCGATCAGCGGGTTGATCTCGGCGATCGACTCCTTGGCCGACAGCGCCTTTGACTTCCCGACATCAGAGGTGCCGTGGATGACCTGGCGCTGCAGGTTGGACTCGTCGACCACGTCGAAGTCGACGATGCCCAACGTTCCGACGCCGGCTGCGGCGAGGTAGAGCAGAGTCGGTGAGCCCAGCCCACCGGCTCCGACGGCGAGCACCTTGGCGTTCTTCAGCCGCTTCTGCCCGTCCATCCCCACGTCGGGAATGATCAGGTGGCGGCTGTAACGGCGAACCTCTTCGACGCTCAGCTCGGCGGCCGGCTCGACCAGGGGTGGCAACTGCACGGGATACTCCTCGACTGGGATGAACGATTCTCGCCTGTCTGTCGCATGCAACGCACGAGGCCGGCTAACCCTTCCGCAGCGCAGTCGGGTCCGGATCAGCCGTTCGGGTAGGGCCAGCCGTTCCTGGCGCAGCCGTCGAGGCTGAGGGTCTGTTGCTGCATGACCGGGGCCAGCTCACCCGGTCCGGGGCACGGCACGTGACCGTTGTCGAGGGCGTGCCCGACCTCGTGGTTGACGACGTAGTGGCGGTAGGTCGCAACGTCGCCCTCGTAGTCGGGTACGGCGGTCTCCCACCGGGCCAGGTTGATGACCGCGCGCTCGCCGTACCGGCATGAGGTGTAGCCACCGGTGCCCACCCCGGGGCAGAAGCTCTCCACATTCAACGGACTGACCAGTGACACCCGGAAGTCGTAGTCGCCGCCGTCGACTCGCTGGAAGGACATCTCACCACCGGCGCCCCAACTGCGCGGGTCGGCCAACGTGCCTTCGACCGCAGCGGCGAACCCGATCCCAGCGACGTTGATCCCGTCTTCGACCTCGACGATGAAACGTTGCAGCGGGCCATTGCCGTACACCGGTGAGGACCCGGCCACGACAATGAGTTGACCACTTCCCCGTTCGACGAAGGGCACCGGAGCGACGACCGGCGGGGAGACCGTCGGCGCGGCTTCCCCCTCGGCGGGAGCCGTCGGGGTCGGCTCGAGGGGTGTGCTCGGGGTCGGCTCCAGCGAGGACGGCGCCGCCTTGAACGCCGACGAAGCCGGGGCGGGTTCGGGCGACACGACGTCGAGCAGGGTCACGAATGTCACAACCGCGAGCACCGGGATGACGAGCGCACGCCAACCGAAGGCAGCCGCGAACCGAGCCACTCGACCACCGTGAGCCAAAGACTCGATCGGTCGTACGGGTGGCAGGTGCTCTTGTGCGACGAGCGGACCGTCGGGAGCACGCAGCCCATAGTCGGCCCGAGCATGCCGGGTCACCACTGCACACTCTCACACCACACCTGTCACACCCTGCTACGCAACGGAACGTGCGCGGCAGATGCGTCGGCCCGCTCAGGCTGACTGAGGCCGACCGACGGTTTCCTGTGCCTCGTCGAGCAGGGCCATCGTCGCGCGCGCCGAGGTGACCGGGTCCTCGAGTTGCGGCGTGTGCCCAACCCCAGGAAGGACGAGGAGTCGCGCGTCCGGCATCACCTCGGCCAGTCTGGGCGCGTTGCGAACGTTGACAAGCTTGTCCCGGTCACCCCAGATGATCAGCGTCGGCTTCCTGATGCCGGCGGCGATCCGCCAGGGATTGCGGGCACCGGGGGTCAGGTAGGCCGCGACCAGGCTGCGAAAGCTTCGGGCCAGTGCCGTCGAGGCCCAGGGCAGGTCGGCCCGGATCCGGGCCTCGTCGATGGCCTCGGCCAGGCGCTGCTCGGGGACCCGCTCCAGGTCGGCGAAGCACAGTTCGAGCATCGCCTGAACGCGTTCCTCGGCACTGATGCCGGCCATCCGCCGCTCGACGGCCTTGGCGACTCCGGGCAGAAGCAACAACGGGAACAGCGGGGTCGACATCTGCCGCGGCGGGCGCAGGTCCGGAACGGCCGGGGAGATCAGGGTCAGCGTCCGGACCAGGTCAGGGCGTCTGCCGGTCACCAGGATGCTGGTCAGCCCACCAAGGGAGTTGCCGATCAGATGCAGCGGAGCACCGCGGGCTTCGATGGCCGCGATGACCGTACGGACGTGCGCCTCGATCCGGTAATCACCGCCCGGCGCGGGCCCTGAGCGGCCGAAACCGAACAGATCCAGGGCTTCCCCGTCCAAGCGGTGGGAGAGCAAACCCGCGTAGTCGGTCCAGTTCGTTGAGGCACCGCCCAGCCCGTGTACGTAGAGCGCCGGTTCGCTGTTGCGTCCGCCAGGGGTGGAGCGGACGAAGACGACGCCACCGTTGAGCGGTACCCGCCGGCCGGGCCAGGGCGGGGGCAACCGGTCGGTGGAGTGCAACGGTGCGTCGGACAGGGTGGCGGTGCGCACCCTGAGAACGGTAGCTCGCCGGCCGGCCTCATCTCTCGGCTGTGCCGTAGCTCTCGACCAGGCGACCCAGGCAATCGCGCCAGCCGTGCAGGTGATCGTCGCTCTCGGTCGTCGATTGGTTGGCCGAATGAGTAACCACAACTTCGGTCTGGTTCTCGGCTACATCGGTCAACTCGATCGCGACATGGCTGACCGCAGGTTCACCGATCCACTGCCAGCTCATCGTCAGTCGGGCCGGTTCCTCCACGTCTTGGTAGACGCCAGTCACCCCCATGTCCTGACCCTCCGGGAGGCCGTCCGCGTGGATGCCGAACGAGCCGCCGGGGCGCAGATCGCACTCGAATCGGGTTCCGAAGCGGCGCGGCCAGAACCACTGGGCCAACACGGCGGGGTCGGTGAAGGCGCTGAAGACGACCGGACGCGCGGCCTCGACGGTCACCGTGACCAGCACCGTGTACGTGCCATCTG
>JACCTM010000122.1 GCA_013812385.1 Geodermatophilaceae bacterium
GGCATGCTGCACGGCGCGATCCTGGCCAGCCCGCACGCCCACGCCCGGATCGTGTCGATCGACACCTCGGCAGCCGAGGCGCACCCCAAGGTCAAGGCCGTCATCACCGGCGCGATGCTCGACGGGCTGTCCCTGGCCTGGATGCCGACCCTGTCCGCCGACGTGCAAGCGGTCCTGGCGACCGACAAGGTGCGCTTCCAGGGCCAGGAGGTCGCCTTTGTCGTTGCCGAGGACCGGTACTCCGCGCGGGACGCACTCGAGCTGATCGACGTCGAGTACGAAGTGTTCCCCCCGATGATCGATGCCCGCCGGGCACTCGACGCCGATGCGCCGCTGGTCCGCGACGAGATCGAGGGCAAGACCGACAACCACATCTTCGATTGGGAGGCCGGGGACGCGGCCATGACCGAGCAGGCCTTTGCGGTCGCCGACGTCAAGGTCTCCCTCGACATGCTTTACCCGCGCTCGCACCCGGCCCCGATGGAGACCTGCGGGTCGCTCGCGTACATGGATCCGGTGACCGGCAAGCTGACCGCCTACATCACCTCCCAGGCCCCGCACGCGCACCGGACCGTCTACGCCCTGGTGGCCGGCATTCCGGAGCACAAGATCCAGGTGATCTCGCCGGACATCGGCGGTGGGTTCGGCAACAAGGTGCCGATCTACCCCGGCTACGTGCTGGCCGTCGTCGGCTCGATCCTGACCAAGAAGCCGGTCAAGTGGGTGGAGGACCGCTCGTCGAACCTGATGACCACCGGGTTCGCCCGGGACTATCACATGCACGGCGAGATCGCGGCCAGCAAGGAAGGCAAGATCCTGGGGGTCAAGGTCGACGTGCTCGCCGACCACGGAGCCTTCAACTCGACCGCCCAGCCGACGAAGTTCCCGGCCGGGTTCTTCCACATCTTCACCGGCTCGTACGACTACGCGGCAGCGCACTGCAAGGTGACCGGCGTCTACACCAACAAGGCCCCGGGCGGGGTCGCCTACGCCTGCTCGTTCCGGGTCACCGAAGCGGTGTATCTGATCGAGCGCCTGGTGGACCGGCTTGCCGTAGAACTCGGCCAGGACCCGGCCGACGTACGGATGAACAACCTGCTGAAGCCCGAGCAGTTCCCGTACACCACGCCCACCGGCTGGGAGTACGACTCCGGCAACTACCCTGGCGCCCTGGAAGAGGCAATGCGGATCGCCGACTACCCGGCGCTTCGGGCCGAGCAGGCCGAAAAGCGCGAGCGCGGCGAGCTGATGGGCATCGGCATCTCCTTCTTCACCGAAGGCGTGGGAGCCGGTCCGCGCAAGGACATGGACATCCTCGGCCTCGGCATGGCCGACGGCTGTGAGCTGCGCGTGCACCCCACGGGCAAGGCGCAGATCCGAGTGTCCTGCCAGACCCAGGGCCAGGGTCACGAGACGACCTTCGCCCAGATCGTGTCCCACGAGCTCGGCATCCCGCCCGAGGACATCGAGGTCATCCACGGGGACACCGACAACACCCCGTTCGGATTGGGCACCTACGCCTCCCGCTCGACCCCGGTGTCCGGAGCTGCGGCCTCCGTCGTCTCGGCGCGGGTCCGGGAGAAGGCCAAGATCGTCGCCGCGGCTGCGCTGGAGGTCTCGGTCGACGACCTCGAGTGGGACCACGGCCGGTGGCAGGTCAAGGGCGACCCGGAGCAGGGCAAGACGATGGCCGAGATCGCGCTGCTGGCGCACTCCAACCTGGAGTTGCCCGAGGGAGTCGAGGGCCACCTGGACGCCAGCGCGGTCTACAACCCGCCGAATCTCACCTATCCCTTCGGTGCCTACATCTGCGTCGTGGATGTGGACAAGGGCACCGGGGCGGTAAAGGTGCGCCGGTTCATAGCGGTGGATGACTGCGGGCCGCGGATCAATCCGATGATCGTCGAAGGCCAGGTCCACGGTGGACTGACCGACGGCATCGGGATGGCGCTGATGCAGGCGATCACCTTCGACACCGACGGCAACTGCCTGGGCGGTTCGTTCATGGACTACCTGCTGCCCACGTCGATGGAGGTGCCGACCTTCGAGCTCG
>JACCTM010000123.1 GCA_013812385.1 Geodermatophilaceae bacterium
GCATCGTCCTCGTGCAGTTGGGCATCGACGACTACCCGGGGGTCCACGCGGTCGCTCTCAACCACCACCGGTGCCTCGGCACTCCGGTCGAGGTGACTCGACCTGGCTATTCGGCAGCTCGAGAAGGTGCGGGAAGAGCTGAGCCGCATCGAGGACGCGGGTCGACTGATCGAGATCGAGCACAACGCGTTCTCGCTCGGCGTCGATGCTGAGCGCGGGGGACTGCTCCCTGACGGCGTACCGGATCTCGAAACCTTGAAGGCGAGGCGCGAGGGCAAGGACGACTAGCCGACCCAGCATGTCCTACTAGGGCGTGTCTGACGGATTCTGCGGTCGCCGCTCGGCAAGGTATCGGTTATGAGCCGTACTCAGCTTCTGACTGATGAGATGTGGGCACGTATCGAGCCGATGCTGCCGGACCGGACGCCGCGTCGAGGGGGGCGGTGGATCGATCATCGGCGGGTGGTCGAGGCGATCTGTTGGCGGTTCCGTACTGGGTCGCCGTGGCGGGACCTTCCCGACGATTTCCCTTCCTGGCAAACGGTCTGGTGGCGTTTTGACCGGTGGGCCAAGGACGGAACTTGGGACCGGGTGTTGAGCGAGTTACAAGGTGACGCGCACGCTGCGGCCGAGCTGGAGTGGCTGGTCTCGGTGGACTCCACGGTCGCACGCGCCCATCAGCACGCCGCCGGAGCACGCAAGGCCCGCACAGGGGGCTCTACCGAATCACAGGTTTCCGCGGCCTGAGCCCGAAGACCACGCGCTGGGCCGCTCCCGTGGTGGGTGGAGCACCAAGACCCACCTCAGCGTGGACCACCGTGGGCGTCCGCTCTCGGTGCGGCTCACACCGGGCCAGGCGGGCGACAATCCCCAGCTGTTGCCGCTGCTGAACGACATCGCGGTCGCTGCTCGAGGTGCGGGTGGTCGTCCACGAAGTCGTCCGGACTGCGTCATCGCGGACAAGGCCTACTCCCACCCTTCGACCCGTTTGGCGTTACGACGCAGAGGAATCCGGGTGGTGATCCCCGAGAAGAGCAACCAGATCGCCTACCGCAAAGCCAAGGGCCGAGCCGGAGGAAGACCGCCCGGTTTCGACGCGGACCTCTACCGCGACCGCAACGTCGTCGAGCGAGCCTTCAACCGGCTCAAGGGTTGGCGCGGCATCGCGACCCGCTACGACAAACACGCCCGCAACTACCGCGCTGGCGTGGTCGTCGCCTGCATCGCACTGTTCTGGATCCGCGATCCATCAGACAGGCCCTAGTCGAGGTCGAAGGCGCGTCATACCTCTGCTGCAGCCGCCTGGTTCAACCGGTCCGCCGGATTCCCTTCATCCTCGCGACCTCGCGCATCTGACGTCCGAACAGGTCGCCGATGCACCCTGATCCCATGTGGTCGACCCTCGGGTCGGGCAGCTGCTCCTTGATCCGGTAAAACGCGATTCCAGCCGCGACATCGCTGCCTTCGTTACCCGGGCCTTGGGCACGCGGACACTGACGTCATAGGTGCGCATCTCGCTGACGTGGTGCCCGCGCATCGCCCTTTCCCTGGAAGGAGAGGGCTGCAGGGACAGGCACGGCGTCGCCCGGATCATCCCGAGCCAGTCGCTGTTGTGGACGATCAGGTCCCGACGCCCGCCCGCCCTTCGTAGTCACAGGGCTCGAAGGCGTCGACCCTTCCGAGGTTCCACTCGCCGACCTAGTCCTCCGGGCTTGGCCCCAGGAGGTCCTGAGCTGAGAATCTGCGTGACACTGTCGTGCATGGCGACAACCCCCTTGGCTGTCCGGAATGGACGTGGACGCGGCTGCGTTCCCCAAGAAGGTCGATCCGGTCACATGGCGTCGAGACCCACGCCCATCTCGCCACGGCTCCCGACCGACGTCCCGCGATCTATCGGTCTGCAGGTTCGAGACCGAGGTCGTGGATCGTCGGCTCCCCCTCTCGCACGACAACATTCGAGATAGCGGGCCGGTATCGATGGGCAGTGAAGGTGATCTCCCACTCCCCTGGGGGCAACGGAAAGAAGTATTGGCCCTCGGCGTCGGTCACATTCGCTGCCTGCGGTACCGGTCCGGCTCCGCTCGGGGAACCGGTCACAGTGATCGTTGCGAGTTCGATCGGACCACCGGACTTGTCTGTAATCCGCCCACGGACGCCGGCGCCCTGCGGAACGGGGGTCTGGGTTCGTGCGGAACCGGCAACAGCACCGTCTCCGGTCGTATTCGGACCTGCGCTCACCGCACCCCCCTCAGATCCACAAGCCGTGACAGCTAGCAGCAACACCGACCCGGCGAAGCCGGACCGGAGCCCGGGTGGCACTCGGCCCGGGCTCCGGCTTCGGCGTCGACCAGCGGTCAACCTCGCCCCACGGTGAAGTTGAACAGGTCGAGCGCCTCGTTGCCGAAATAGGGACCATACATGTGGTTCTCGTTCGCCTTGGGTCCACCGACATACTTGTAGGAGTTGACGCTGTTGACGAACCCGAGTCCACCGGACGCTTTGATGAGCCAGCCACCCCCGCTCGACCCGCCGGTCATGTCGCACGAGATGCGCATGGTCAACGGTCCCGGCCCCGAGGTCGGGTTGTCGTTGGCCAGTCGACTGGACGGGCACACGTACTGGTTGAAGCCGTCGAACGGTGCAGCCTGCGGGTATCCATACGAACGGAACTGCTGGGAGCGGGCGACGTTGAACTTGGTGCCATGACCCCCGAGCTGGTTCACGATCCGCGTGCGGTTGCGGTCCTTGGTCACGATGTACCCGACGTCCTGCTTGAGGTTGCTGAACAGATGCCACTCGCTGAGAGTGGTCACCACCCGAGCCGGCCACCTGCCGAAGGGCGCGTCGCCGCACCCGTTGCATTGGGACGAGTAGCCAGGCACGACAACCACGTTGGTGTGCCAGCCGCCCACCCCGTCACTGACGCAGTGCCCGGCCGTGCTCACCATTCGCTTGGTGCTACTGTTCACGATCGTGCCCGAGCAGACGAAGTTCCCGCCGGTCGCCCCGGTGAAGAAGACCTTGACGTTGAGCCGGTCCGGAAGATTCGTGTAGGGC
>JACCTM010000127.1 GCA_013812385.1 Geodermatophilaceae bacterium
CTTCAAGGGCATCGTCGACTCTGAGGGGACCGGCAACGTGAACGACCTGCTGGCAGCCGGTCAGACGTTCCCCAACGGCCCGACCGAGCTCGTGCCCGACGCGTACGCCTCCAAGATGCAGGGCGCCGAACTCACGATCATCGAAGCTGGCTGGCAGGATCCGGCCAACCCCGGCAGCCTCGAGGCTCTCCGCGAATTGGCCCGAGAAGCGCTCGCTCTCGAACCCACGGCCTAGGACGCCGGCGAAGACATGCACATCCTGGTTCTCGGTGGGACGGTCTTCCTGTCCCGGACAGTCGCCGAGACTGCGTGCGATGCCGGACACCAGGTCACCTGCGCTGCCCGCGGGGTCTCCGGAAATCCTCCAGACGGCGTCGAGTTCGTACAAGTCGATCGTGACCAGCCCGACGGGCTGGCCGAGCTTGGTGCCGCCGATTTCGACGCCATCGTCGATGTGGAAGTCCAGTCGCCGACTCGGGTACGCCGTGCACTCGACGCCCTGGGCGCCAAGGCCGGTCACTGGACGTATGTGTCGAGCGGATCGGTGTATGCCGATGAAGAGACCACTGGTCAGGATGCGGCTGGTGCCCCAGTTGTGCCGCCTCCACCGAAGGGCTCCGACGAGACAGACCGCGAACTGTACGGTCCGTTCAAGGTCGCGTGCGAAGAGGCGGTACGAGAAGTGGTCGGGGACAAGGCATTCATCTGCCGAGCCGGATTGATCGTCGGACCACGGGACGTCTCTGATCGATTCGGCTACTGGCCGGCGCGGTTGGCCGGCGGAGGCGAGGTTCTTGTTCCCGGTGCGCCCGACGACCTGGTGCAGTACGTCGATGTCCGTGATCTCGCTCAATGGATCGTGCACAGCGCCCAGAACCGGGTCGTAGGCACCTTGGACGCCGTCGCCGCGCCGCGGCGATGGGGGGCGGTCATCGAAGCGATGGCCACCGCCGTCGGCGCGCCTGACCTGGCGCTCACCTGGGTGCCTGGGCCGTGGCTGGCCGAGCAGGGGGTTGCGCCTTGGGCGGGCCCGGACTCGCTTCCATTGTGGTTGCCGCTACCGGCCTACGCGGGATTGATGAGCCGCGACGTCTCGGCATCGTTGGATGCCGGCCTGACCACCAGGAGCACCGAGGAGATCGCCACTGCGGCGCTGGACTGGGAACGGGTTCTCGGCCTGGACCGGGACCGCCGCTCGGGTATCACGCGCGAACGCGAAGCCGAACTCCTCACCGCGTGGCGCGCCGCTGCCTGACGGAGTTACGTTTGCGCGCATAACAGCGAGAGTCGGTTGTTTCACCTCGAGGTGGCTGCGGCCAGAGCCATGTCGTTGAGGATCCGGCACATCGCCTCCGGGCCCAACTCACCGGCGCTGTGCGGGGTCGAGTTGATCAGACCGAACAGAGCGTGCGCCCTGGCCCGGATCTGGTCCTGTCCGGTGCTCGGATGCAGCCGGGTCAATGTGGCCACCCAGACCTCGACATAGCGGCGCTGAAGCTGACGTACCCGGCGGCGATCGCCTTCTGCGACGTTGGCCAGGTCCCGGTCCTGCACGATGATCAGTGCCGGATTCGACAGCGCGAAGTCGGTCTGCCAGGCGATCAAGCCGGTCAGGGCAGAGAGCGGATTCCCCTTGGCCTCCTCGACCCGGGCCCGCCCTCCGGCCAGCAGACGCTCACTGATCCGGACTAGCATCTCGGCGAGGATCGCGTCCTTGCTCTCGAAGTGCCGGTAGATGCCCGGACCGGTGATCCCCGCTGCGGCGCCGATGTCGTCCACCCCGACACCGTGAAACCCGCGCTCGGCAAACAGTTGGGCCGCCACCCGCAGGATCTCATCGCGCCGGGTGGGGCGAACTCCCCGGCCGTCGTCGCGATGCACCGCAGCATCCGCGAGCGGGGTGAACGTCGCGCCCTCACTGGTGTGGGCCTCGGCGTCTGTTCCAGCATCGGTGGGCAGGGGCATGAGGCGATGGCTTCGAGTCGGTCAGGCGCCGGCGATGGCCGGAGCGGTCGGGTCCGGCGTGGTTGCTCGGTTCTCGCGGGCGAGGTAGTCCTCGATCGCCTCGATGTCGCGTGACGAGCGCTTCACCACGGTCAGCAGGTCGCTCATGCTGGAAACCTCCTCTACCTGCTCCTTGATGAACCACTGCATGAACTGGTCGGAGGCAAAGTCGTTCTCCTCCCGGGCAATGGCGGTCAACTCGTAGATCTGTTCGGTGACCCGCTTCTCCTGGTCCAGGGCCAACAGCACCGGCGCGACAATGTCCGCGAAGTCGTTCCTCGGTCCTTCGATGGCTGGGATCGCGACCTTGGCATCGGCATCGAGGAGGTACTGAACCATCATCATCGCGTGATCGCGCTCCTCGAGCGCCTGGGCATAGAACAGGGCCGCCATCTGCGGCATCGTCAGCGCGTCGAAATAGATAGCGCAGGCAAGGTACTGCTGGTGCGCGGCGAACTCGTGCCCGATCTGCTGGTTCAAGCGGACGATGAAACGTTGCGCTGCCATCGATGTGCTCCTGCGATCTGATTCCGGGTTGGAAGTGCTCCTCGGGTCTGGAGAAATCTAGCCTGATGCCCTCAGGTGACCTCGCAGCGTTCGTCTCGGGCGCCACTAGGCTCTCGCCGTGGCCAAGCCCAAGAAGAGCTGCTGCCTGTC
>JACCTM010000176.1 GCA_013812385.1 Geodermatophilaceae bacterium
CCTCCACCCGGTTGCAGGTGGACAGCAGCAGTGCCTCACTGACCGGTTCGGCGGCCTGGACCGCACGGAGCAGACCGGCCGCGCGTTCTCTGGGGACGGCGGCCCGCTCGACGATGTGCAGCGGTGCACTGCGGTGCGACACACCGATGACCAATAGGGACATGTCGCTAGCCCACCGATTCCACGAGGCCGTCACCCAGGCCGCGGCTCTTGCGGTGCTCGTGGAAGGACAGGATCTGCAGCTCGGCGGCGAGATCGACCTTTCGGACATCGACGTTGCCGGGGACGGTGAGCACCGACGGCGCGAAGTTCAGGATGCTGGTGACTCCGGCGTCCACGAGCCGGTCGCAGACAGTTTGGGCGGCCTCCGCCGGGGTCGCGATCACGCCGATCGACACGCCGTTGGCCTCCACGACTGACTCCAGCTCGGAGATGTCGCTGATCTGGCTGTCGGCGATCGATTCGCCGACGCGGCCCGGATCGACATCGAAGTACCCGACGAAGGTGAAGCCGCGCGAGGAGAACCCGGGATAGCCGGCCAGGGCGTGACCCAGGTTCCCGACCCCGACCAGCACGCAGGTACGCCGTTGGGTCAAGCCCAGCGAGCTGGCGATCTTCTCCCGAAGCAGCGTGACGTCGTAGCCCACACCCCGGGTGCCGATCGAGCCGAGATAGGACAGATCCTTGCGCAGCTTCGCGGAATTGACCCCGGCGATCGCGGCGAGTTCCTCCGAGGACACCGTGACCGTGCTGTCATCCGCCAGACCGGTCAGCACTCGTAAGTAGACGGCCAGACGGGCCACAGTCGCCTCGGGAATCTCCCCGGGCCGACGCTCACTCACGGAAACTCCTGTGCTATTGACGGGATCGGACGACCCACGGTAACCGCTTGTGAACGTAAGAACAAAGTCGAGACTTGAGCGTGGTCAGCGCAAGGCAGCGCGCAGTCGGTCCTCCTCCACCCGGAAGTAGCCGTGCTCCTGGCCGTCCACGAAGATCACCGGCACCCGGTCCCCGTAGTCGGCGCGAAGGTCCGGATCGGTGTCGACGTCGATCTCCTCGAGCCCGACCGACAGCTCCGCGCAGATCCTCCCCAGGTCGGCCCGGGCCACGTCACACAGATGGCAGTCCGTCCGCGAGTAGAGCCGTACCCGGGAGCCGCTCACGCGGGGCGGATGTCGGCAAAGCCGAGTTCGCGCAACCGCGCCTTGCTGACCTTGCCGGTGACCGAGTGCGGCAGTTCGTCCACGATCTCGACCGAGGTCGGGCACTTGAACCGCGCCAGTTGGGTGGCTGCGTACCGGCACACCTCGTCCTCGGTCAGGTCGGCTCCTTCGGAGAGCACCACGATCGCGCGGACTCCTTCTCCGGTGGTCGGATTCTCGACGCCCAGGACGGCTGCCTCGTCGATCTGTCGATGGCCGGCCAACACGAGTTCGACCTCGCGGGGGTAGACGTTGAAGCCGCTGACCAGGATCAGGTCGCGGCGGCGGTCGACGAGATGCAGGTCGCCGTCGGTGTCGCGGTAGGCCACGTCGCCGGTCGGGAACCAGCCGTCGGCATCGGGTCCTCCTGAAGCCTCTGGCCAGTAGCCGCGAAAGAGATTGTCGCCGCGGACGATGATCTCGCCGGTCGCGCCGTCTTCGGCCTCGGGGTCGTCGAAGGGATCGTCCGGGTCCTCGGCGTCCACCGTCGGGTCGCCGTCGGCTCGCCGGCTTGCCTCGCCCAGCCGCAGTTCAACGCCGGGAATGGCTTGACCGATCGAACCGGTCTTGATCCGGCCGGTGGCCAGGCTGGAGGTCAGGACCGGAGCGGTCTCTGTCAAGCCGTAACCCTCGTGAACGGCAACGCCCAGCGCGCGCATCGCGTCGAGGGCATCGGCCGGAAGCGGAGCAGCACCGGAGGTGGCCAGCCGCACCTCCGCGAACGCCCGAGCCAGCTGTTCGCGATCGGCCTGCGCCAGCCAGGACACATACATCGGCGGGGCGCCCGGGACGTTGGTCACGCGCTGATCGGTCATCACCATCAGACTCGTCGCTACATCGAAGCGCTCGATGAGGATGCCGGTGGCGCCGGTGCGAGCCAGCATGCCGAGGGCGGCGTTCAGGCCGTAGACATGGAAGAGCGGAAGGGCCAGGAGTACGACGTCGGCCCCCGTCATCGGCGCGGGCCGCAGAGTCGAGCACTGGTCGAGATTGGCCAACAGGGCGCGATGCGGGAGCATCGCTCCCTTGGGTAAACCGGTGGTGCCGCTGGTGTACATCAGCACCGCGAGGTCTTCGTCACCACCGACCGGGTCGAACTCGACATCGGTTCTGCGGTCCTGACCCGGCAGGTCGACTAGCACCTCCATCTCCTGCGGGTACGCGACGTGCTCCAGGCCGACCGGCTCCGGTAGCTCGGGTCCGGTGATCATCAGCCGGGCTCCGGAGTCGGTGAGGATGTGGCCGAGTTCCCGAGCGGTGTAGCCGGGATTGACCGGAACGACGACCAACCCCGCACGCAGGATCGCGAAGTAGGTCACCGGGAAATCCAGTGTGTTCGCCATCCGCAGCGCCACGCGGTCGCCGGCGCGCAGCCCGCGTGCGGCCAAGGCGCCGGCAAGAGCGTCCACCCGATCGTCCAGCTCGGCCCAGGTGAGGCTGCCCGCCTGCCGCAGGGGCAGCCGCCTGGTCGGATCGGCCACCAGCGCCAGGTGTTGCGGCTCTCGTCGGGCGGCTGCGTGTACGAGGTCGGCGACGTTGTTCCGGGACTCGGGCATCAGCGCTTCCTCATCCCTGACCGACGATGTCGTCACGCGGACCACGATGCCCACGGTCGGGTAACCCTAGGGCCCGACGCGTGGCCAACCGCAGTTCCCACGAGCGTGATCTCTAATCGGCGACAATTTGTGGCGCCGGCGCTAACGGTGAGTACGTTTCGTACGCGGCGGCAAGCCGCGTCTGATCCGGGCCCGCCGGCTCGATGCGATGAGGAGGCTTGGCCATTGACGCGGGAAGGCATCACAATGGCCCTGCCCAACTGACCACCCACACTGCAGACTCGGGGCCGGACGACGAATGCCCGTCGGCCGAACCCGGGGCTGTCTGGACCTTGGTCCAGCAGGTGCAGGACGGCAACGCGGAGGCGTTCGGACTCATCTATGACGCCTATGTGGACATGGTCTTCCGCTACATCTTCTTCCGCGTGCACGACGGGTACCTTGCCGAGGATTTCGCGAGCGAGACCTTCACTCGTGCTCTGCGTCGCATCGACAGTGTCAGCTTCCAGGGCCGGGATGTCGGCGCTTGGCTGATCACGATCGCACGCAACATCATTCGCGATCACATCAAGTCCAGCCGGTACAAACTCGAGGTGACCGCGGCGGACATGCGCGATGCAGACCAGGTCACCGAGGGTCCCGAAGACTCGGTCATCGCCGATCTGACCCACGCTGAGCTGCTCACGTGTGTCAAGCAGCTCAGCCCGGAGCAGCAGGAGTGCATCGCGTTGCGCTTCCTGCAGGGCCTTTCAGTCAGTGAGACGGCGCTGGCGATGGAGCGAAACGACGGGGCGATCAAGGCCCTGCAGCATCGGGCCGTTCGACGGCTGGCCAAACTGCTGCCCGAGGGGCTGCACTCATGACCGGCTTACTCAGATTCCGGAATATCTGACAAGACCCCGTAACGATCCGCCAGGCAGTGTCGTTGTATAGGCAAGAATCGGGGGGAGGTGGATCGACATGCCGATGTCGGACAGGTCATTGTCGAGCAGGCCGATGTCAGACGTAGAGCGTTTCGCCGAGCAGGCTGACGGTCATCACCTCTCGCGATCACCAGCAAGCGGCGAGACCGCTGACCTCCTTGCCCTTGTGTCAGCCTTACGCAGCCTGGACTTCGAGGTCAGGCCGAGCGAGCTGACCCGGATCCGGCAGCGTCAGCGTTTGGTGGCCATGGCTGCCGTCCGCCCCAGCGCGGCCGCCGGACCGGCCGAGGCAGGACGACACCGAGCCCGGCATTCTGCGCAACAAGCCGACTGGTCCTTGCCGGAAGTGAACAGGACGAGGGCCGGGTCCTACTCGGTTTGGCCAGTACCCGGATCGAAGAGATCGTCCAGCTCCTGGATGGGCCCTCCGACGTGACCGTCACCGGCTCCGGCGTGCAAGCCGCGGGCGCCGACGGGGTGGCGATCGCGGACCTACTGATCGCCACCATGGAAACGATGGACGTTCAGACCACGGGCGGCGCGAGTGCGCTGACCACGGCGGCCGTGGGCGAGGACGATCTTGCGACTCTCCAGGTCATCGGCCAATGGGGGGTCGACCAATTCACGACCCTCGACCGAATGTCCGGTCGAATGCCCCAAGATGCCCGCTTGCGTGCGGACGAGTCCAAGGACTTGTTGCAGCGAGTGGTGCAGCGCCTGGAAGCCCTTGCCGAGTCCATCAGTTGTGAGTGCTCGCGAGCGGCGAGTTCCGATGATCTCGGCCTGCTGCCGTGTGCGACGTGCAGCGGATCGGAGGGATCTGGCCCGCCGTCAGCCTCCCGGCCGACCAGCGGTTCCAATGGAACAAGCACACCCAGCCCTCCGGGCGCCTCGACCGCTCCCCCAGCTCCGTCGGACACATCGAGCCGGGAGACCGACCCACCAGTGACGCCGGCTCCAACTCCAGCTCCGGCGCCAGCGCCGAGGCCGACGCCCGGCCCCGATCCCAGCCCAACCCCGAATCCCCTTCCGATCCCGATCCCCATTCCTATTCCGCTGCCGCCGGAGCCCTCGGGGCCTGGCAATCCGTCCGAGCCGCCGGGGCAACCTCCGGACCCCGGGCCGGACGAGGGCGACCCCTGTGTGCTCATCGGCTTTCTCGGGATCGAGATCCCCGGCATCATCATCGGCGGAGTCTGCGTCGGTCTGGGCGGCTGAGCCACCCGCTCACTGGCCACCAGCGGCTGTCTTCCACCGGTGAGCGGCGCGGTGGGCTGGCTGTATGGATAGGGTGACGGCGATGCCCCTTTTGCCTTGGGTAGGGCGCCGAGATCTCAGCAAGCAACGTGCTGAGCTGGCTGGCTACGCAGCCGCCGCGGCTGCCGAGGTCGAGGCTGCTCTGGACGTGCCCGCCGATCTCACCGGGGCGGCGTTCTTCGATGTCGACAACACGATGATGATGGGCGCGTCCATCTATCACTTCGCTAAGGGATTGGCCGCCCGCAAGTACTTCACCAGCCGCGACGTGGCGGTGTTCTTCTGGCAACAGGTGAAGTTCCGGATCGCCGGCACCGAGGATCCTGACGACGTACGCGCCGTCCGGGACAACGCACTGGCCTTTGTGGCCGGTCGTACGGTCGAGGAGATCGTGAACGCCGGTGAGGAGATCTACGACGAGTCGATGGCCGACCGGATCTGGACCGGCACCCGTGCCCTGGCTCAGCAGCATCTCGATGTCGGACAACGTGTCTGGCTAATCACCGCAACCCCCATCGAGTTGGCCTCGCTGATCTCGCAGCGGCTGGGCCTCACCGGCGCGCTGGGGACCGTGTCGGAGATCGAGGACGGGATCTACACCGGTCGGCTGGTCGGAGAGCCGATGCACGGTGAGGCCAAGGCGGTGGCGATCCGCGCGCTTGCCGAGCGCGAAGGGCTGGATCTGGCGCGCTGCGCGGCCTACAGCGATTCGGCGAACGACGTACCGATGCTGTCGATGGTCGGCCGTCCGGTGGTGGTCAATCCCGACGGCGAACTCAAGGCGATCGCCCGGGCGCGGGGTTGGGAGATCCGAGACTTCCGAACCGGCCGCAAAGCCGCTCGGGTGGGTCTGCCCAGCGCCCTGGCAGCCGGCGCGGTGGCCGGAGCCATCGTCGGAGCTCTCGCGGTACGACGCCGCTACCGCTACTGAGCTCGCCGAGGTCAAGCAGATCGCGTTACCCAGTCACGGCGCGGGTGGACTCCGCTCCGGCGTGGACCTCGAGGACCGAGCCGGGAACGTCTGCATCTACGCAATGCGCCGCGACGCCGAGAATCATGTGCCGTTGTCGCAGTGGCTGAGCGCCCGACTGACTGGCGAGGAGCCCGTGGGTATCTCCGAACTGGTCCTGTCCAGCTTGGTCCGGATCACGACGAATTCTCGCATCTTCGGACAACCGTCGACGCCGGAACAGGCGATGACTTCTGCGCCGCACTGCGCGGTGCGCCCTCGGCCGTTTCGGTTCGAACCGGACCCCGGCACTGGGCCATCTTCGAGCGCCTCATGGCCCAGACGCGGGCCCGAGCCAACGACGTAACAGATGCCTACCTGGCCGCCATGGCCCTGGAACGAGGGGCGACCTGGGTCACCCCCGACCGAGGCTTCCTCCGCTTTCCCGGTCTGCGGGTGCAGGATCCGCTCGGAGAACCGCGCAACTAGGAGAAGACCGAGCCACGCTGCATCAACAGGCTATAGAGCGACTGCTGGATGGTTTCGCGGATCTCGTCGGTCAGGTTGAAGACCAGCATCGGGTCGTCGGCAGCGGCCGGGCCAAGGTGGGCGGTCGGAATCGGCTCGCCGAACTCGATCAGCCACTTGGACGGCAGCGGGATCAGACCCAGCGGACCGAGCAGCGGGAACGTTGGTGTCACCGGAAGGTAGGGAACCCCCAGAACGCGGGCCAGCCCCTTCAGGTTGCCGATCATCGGGTAGATCTCCTCAGCACCGACGATCGAGCACGGAATGATCGGTACGCCGGTGCGGATAGCCGCACTCACGAACCCGCCCCGACCGAAACGTTGCAGCTTGTACCGGTCAGCGAACGGCTTGCCGACGCCCTTGAACCCCTCCGGGTAGACGCCGACCAATTCACCGGTTTCCAGGAGCCTTTCGGCATCGGCATTGCAGGCCAAGGTGTTTCCGGTCTTGCGAGCGATCGACCCGACCAGCGGCAGTTTGAAGACCAGGTCCGCCCCGAGCAGCCGCAGCCGCCGGCGGGCGGGGTGCTCGTCGTGCACCGCGAGGGCCGTCATCAGCCCGTCCATCGGGACAGTCCCCGAGTGGTTGGCCACCACCAGGGCACCGCCGGTGTCAGGAATGTTGTGCATCCCGAACGTCTCGACCCGGAACCACGACTTGTAAAGCGGCCGCAGCGCCGGCAGATAGACGCGATCGGTGAAGTCCTCGTCGAAGCCGAACTCATCGACCTCGTACTCACCGGTCAGGCGACGACGCAGAAAAGCGAGCGCTTGGGCCAGCCGCTGATCCCACTCCGCCTCCGCGGTCGACGATTCAGGGGTTGGCTCCGCCTGCGGCGGCGCCGGCATCGGGATGACCCGGGCTTCAGGCATCGACCGGCTCCTGGATCCGGTTCAGGGTGGCGGCCCGAAGCAGCCTGCGTTCTATTCCGCGAATCCGAGCCGGGTCGATCACCGGCCGTTGATGAGCACAGAAGTCCGCGAACGCTTCCGCCGTCGTGAAGCGCGGCCGATACCCGAAGTCGTCGTTCAGCCTCGTGGTGTCGACGACCCGCCCGAAGTTCAGGAACCGCAACTGTTCCGGAGAGAAGTCGGCGATCCCGGTCTGCCGTAGAAGGCCACCCAGCGATGCGACGAGCGGCGCAGGCACCGACACCGGAATCTGACCTGCGCGCCGAATCGCTTGGGACAGAAGGAGGACTCCTTCTCCGCCGACATTGACGGTGCCGTTGTAGCTGCCCACGGTGGCCAGGCGGAGGACCTCTAGGGCGTCTTGTTCGTGCAACATTTGTACCCGCGCATCGAACCCCAGAACCGTTGGCACCAAAGGCATTGAGAAATATCGGGTCAACATCGAGTCGATGGTGGGTCCGATGAAGTTGGTGAAGCGCAAAAGTGCCAGGGACACCTCTGGCCGCCGACGGGAGAACCCTCGTACGTAGCCCTCGATCTCGACGGAGTCTTTGGCATAGCCCGATGACCGCACGGCCCGAGCGTCCATCTCCTCGGTGAACAGCGCGGGGTCCCGGGAGCTCGAGCCGTACACCGTCGTCGTGGACTTGACCACCAATCGACGTACCGTGTCGGCCTTCTGGCAGGCAGCAAGCAACTGCATCGTGCCGATCACGTTGAGTTCTTTCATCGATGTCCTCCCACCGGCCGTGCCAGGGGAAGTACCGATGTTCATGTGCACGACGGTGTCGACCTCGGCCGAACTGATCACCTTGGCGATGAGCGGATTACGGATGTCGGCCCGCACGAACTCGACCCGGCTGGAAGCCGGCAGCAGTTCCGATGACGGTCGGACCGAGTCGAGTCCGACGACTCGCTCAATTCTCGGGTCAGTGGCCAGCGCCGCGGCCAGCTGACCACCGAGGTAACGACTCACGCCGGTGACGAGCACTACCTTCGGCGCCACAGTGGAGCCCGCCGGCGTGGCGGTTACTTCTTGTTCCGACGCTGTACGCGCGTCTTCTTCAGCAATTTGCGGTGCTTCTTCTTGGCCATGCGCTTGCGGCGCTTCTTGATGACCGAACCCATCGCGTGCAACCTCATACTTTCCTCGATTGGCGAACTATCGCTGAGGGTACCGGTCGGTGAAAACCGGCCCGCTGCGAAAGACTGTGCGGATGGACGATCTGATCGTTGTTCGCGGGACGGCCACCCGCAGGTGTGCCGCCGATCGGGGCGTGCTCCTCGTCACCGCCAGGGCCAAGCAGCCCAGCGCCGCAGAGTCGGAGCGAGCCCTGGCCGAGTTGACCACGAGAACCGACGAGGTGTTGGATCGCTTCGTCTCGATCATCTCCGGCACTTCTACCGCTGCGCTCTCGATCCGGCCGAACTCCTACTGGCATCCGGAGTCCGGTCGTACCGTGATCGACGGGCACGTTGGGGAACGGGGTGTACGGATCACAGTCGCGGACCCGGCTCAGGCCGGGTCACTGATCCGAGCGCTGTACGACGCAGCGCCCTTGGAAGTGAGCGGCCCGGATTGGGAACTGGCCGACGACAACCCGCTGCACGCGGAGCTTCGACGCGACGCCGCCAAGGACGCGCGGCAGCGGGCCGAGCAGTACGCCGAAGGGCTCGGCCTCTCGGTTGGTGGCGTCGCCTTCGTCCGCGAGCCGGGAATACGGTCCGAGCCACCGGGACTGGCCAGAGCCTTGAGTTTCCAAGCCGACGCCGAGGCAGCCCCCGAACCGAGGATCGACCTCGGCGCGGCCGAGATCCAGCTCAGCGCCAGCGTGGAGGTCGGCTTCCGGATCGAGCCCGGCCGCTGAGGCGAAGTCCCGCTTGACCTCACGTCTACGTGAGCTTCTAGCCTCACCACATGACCCTCTCGCACGACAACCGCAGATGAGTTCGGTAGCCGGACCGTCGGGGCCCGCGATCGTGGCCGAGGGCCTGACCAAGATCTACAAGTCGCGCTCGGGAGAGGTCCGTGCGTTGGACGGGCTCGATCTGGAGGTCGAGGAAGGCACCGTTCTCGCGCTGCTCGGTCCCAACGGCGCCGCAGGATCGGGCTGTCCGGCCAGTACGCCGCCGTGGACGAGAACCTGACCGGCCGGGAGAACCTCTGGATGTTCGGCCGGCCACCCTCGACTGCTCTTCCTCGATGAGCCGACAACAGGACTGGACCCGCGCAGCCGGATCGGCATGTGGGAGGTGATCCGCGGCCTCGTGCGGCGGGGACCACTCTGCTGCTGACGACTCAGTACCTCGAAGAGGCCGATGCACTCGGCAGCAGTCGGACACCACCCTCAGTGCCGCGCCGACCTGGGCGGGGTCTCGTACGACGACCTCGACGCGCTCCCCGCC
>JACCTM010000192.1 GCA_013812385.1 Geodermatophilaceae bacterium
TGGCCCAACGTGGTCCGCAAGCCGCCGGAGGTGGGCGTCACGAAGTTCGCGACCTGCACGATCCGGCTCATGCTGCACCGGCGAGTCGGTAGTGCTCGATGAGCTGGTCTCCGATCACCGACCACGATCGGCCTTGTACGGAATGCCGCGCGGCCATTCCCATGGCTTGGCGCCCAGCCGGATCGGCGATCAGCGCGGTGACGGCTTCCCGCAGATGGACCGCCGAACCCGGACTGAACAGCAGACCGTTCTGACCGGGTGAGACGAGGTCCAGCAGACCTCCCGCCGACGCGGCCACCACCGGTACGCCGCTGGCCAGGGCTTCCTGCGCGGCTTGGCAGAAGGTTTCGTTGGATCCGGGGTGGACGAAGACGTCCAGTGAGGCGAAACTGGCCGCCAGCTCTGCTCCATGTTGCAGTCCCAGGAAACGCGCACCGGGCAGCTTCCGGGTCAGGGCGGCGCGGCGGGGTCCCTCCCCGACGATCACCAACTGCACGCCGGGCAGATCACCGAGGCAGGCGAGCAGGTCGACCTGCTTCTCGGCGGCCAGCCGCCCCACATAGCCGACCAGGACTTCCCCGTTGGGGGCGAGCTGGGCGCGGAGTTCGGTGCTGCGCCGATGCGGATCTAAACGACACAGATCAACCCCACGCGCCCAGCGATGGACGCCACCGATTCCATGCCGGAGCAACTGCTCGACCGCGTCACGGCTGGGCGCCAGGGTTCGCTGGGCCAGACCATGCACCCGGCGAATCCAATTCCACAGTGGACGCTGCAATGCCGAACACCCATATCGGACAGCGAAGCCGGCGAGATCGGTCTGGTAGACGGCGACCGCTGGAATTCCGAGATCTCTGGCCACGTAAGCGGCCTGGGCACCCAGAACGGCAGGAGAGGCCAAGTGGACGATGTCCGGTTGAAAGTTCTCGAGGGCCGCCCGAAGCCCTGGCCACGGGCGGGAGAGCCGAAAGTTGGCGTACCCGGGCAGCGGAACGGAGGGGCTCCGGAGCACCTGGACAGCGCCGTGCGAGGCGGCTCCGGGACCTGGAGCGATCACCAGTCCGGTGTGTCCGCGCTGCTCGAGATGCTCGATGGTCCGAAGTACGGAGTTGGTCACACCGTTGACTTGGGGGAGGAAGGATTCGCTGACGACGGCGACTCGCATGACCCCACCGTGCCTGGTTCGCGACCCTTTCCCGGCACGGCTCCGCGCTGATCGACAAGAGTTCGGCAAGCCGCGTCCGATCAGGTGAGCACCGGATGCCAACCGTTCATGTCGGCGTCGGAGGCGGCTGTGCTGGCGCGTCCTGGATAGGCTCGTCGGGTGCCCTTGGTTGTCGTCGACGTCATGCTGAAACCGGAGATCTCCGACCCCCAGGGGCAGGCCGTACTCGGCGCCCTGACCAGGCTCGGCCACCAGGGCGTGCGGGCTGTACGCCAAGGGAAACGCTTCGAACTCGAGGTCAGCGGCCCGGTCGATGAGTCAGCGATCCACGAGATCGCCGACACGCTGCTTGCCAACCCGGTGATCGAAGACTTCATCGTCCACATCCACGAACGATGACCGCGCCCAACCCGCGGCCGACAGGCGATGATCTCGCGAACGTACGGGTCGGCGTCGTGACCTTTCCGGGTTCATTGGACGACGCTGACGCCGCCCGCGCGGTACGTCTGGCCGGTGGAAGTCCGGTCATGCTCTGGCACGGCACCCATGACCTTGGCGGCGTGGATGCGGTGATCCTGCCGGGGGGGTTCTCCTACGGCGACTATCTCCGTGCCGGCGCCATCGCGAGCTTCTCCCCGATCATGAGCGAGGTGATCGACGCTGCCAAGCGCGGCGTTCCAGTGCTGGGGATCTGCAACTGGTTCCAAGTCCTCTGCGAGTCGGGACTGCTCCCGGGCGCGCTCACCCGAAACGCGCATCTGCACTTCCGAAATCGGGACCAGCGACTTCGAATCGAAGCCCGTACGGCATGGACGAAGGACTTCGCGGAGGGCGCGGAGATCGTCGTACCCGTGAAGAACGGTGAGGGGCGCTACGTCGCCGCGGCAGCAGACTTGGATGCCGTCGAGGCCGAGGGCCGGGTACTGGCACGTTACGTCGGCGGTAATCCCAACGGTTCCTCCCGAGACATCGCCGGGGTCACCGACCCGACCGGGCGGATCGTCGGTCTGATGC
>JACCTM010000195.1 GCA_013812385.1 Geodermatophilaceae bacterium
CCATCATCGCCGTAGTCGTTGCAGTCATCGTTCTGATCATCGTGCTTGTATGAGGTGACGTTCGAGCACCTCTTGCCCGCGGCGAGGCGACCGGTCGGGCGTCCGGCTGGTCCCTCACCTGCGCCGCCGTCAGCAAAGAGCTTGTGGTGTCCGAGGGGGGACTTGAACCCCCACGCCCGTTGAAGGGCACTAGCACCTCAAGCTAGCGCGTCTGCCATTCCGCCACTCGGACCACATGCACCTAGCGAACAGGTGCAGCGAGCAACGATACCGAAGGGGAGAGGACACCGACTGGCGACCGGTGGTAGGAAAGCCCCATGGCAACTTCGGCCCACCCCCAGACCGCGCGAGACGAGGTCGTGGAGCTGTGCTCCGACCTGATCCGCATCGACACGACCAACACCGGAGACACCGACACCAGTGCCGGCGAACGAGTCGCCGCGGAGTACGTCGCCGGCAAGCTCGATGAGATCGGTCTGGAGACGACGATCCTCGAGTCCACCAAGAATCGGGCGAGCGTTGTCGCCCGGATCGCCGGTCAAGACCGTAGCCGCGACGCCCTCCTGATCCACGGCCATCTCGACGTCGTGCCGGCCGAACCCGCCGAATGGAGCGTGCACCCATTCTCCGGCGCAGAGCGAGACGGGTACCTCTGGGGACGCGGCGCGGTCGATATGAAGGACATGGACGCGATGACCTTGGCCGTCGTACGCCAATGGCACCGTGAGGGGTACGTGCCGCCGCGGGACATCGTGCTGGCCTTCGTCGCCGATGAGGAAGCCGGCGGCAAGCTCGGCGCCCGCTGGCTGGTGGACAACCATGCTGATCTGTTCGAGGGATGCACGGAGGCGATCAGTGAGGTGGGCGGTTTCAGCCTGACCGTCCACGACGACCTGCGGCTCTACCTGATCCAGACCGCCGAGAAGGGTCTGGGCTGGATGCGGCTCCGGGCTGCTGGGCGACCCGGCCACGGGTCGATGGTGCATGAGGACAACGCGGTCACCCGACTGTGCGAGGCGGTGACCAAGCTCGGGCAGCACAAGTTCCCGATCACGATGACCAAGACCGTGCGCCAGTTCCTGGACGCGATCAGCGAGGCGTACGGGGTCGAGTTCGACCCCGACGACGTCGAGGCGACGCTGACCAAACTCGGCGGACTGTCGAAGTTCATCGGCGCCACGCTGCGCAACACGGCGAATCCGACAATGCTCGAAGCTGGCTACAAGGCCAACGTCATTCCGAGTTCGGCCAGTGCAGTGGTGGACGGCCGGTTCCTGCCGGGTCAGGAGGAGGAGTTCGAGCGGCAACTCGACGAAGTCCTCGGCCCGGACATCAGCCGCGAGTGGATCGTCAAGGACCAGGCGCTGGAGACCGGGTTCGACGGGCCTCTGGTCGAGCAGATGGTCGCCGCCCTACGTGCCGAGGATCCGTCCGCGCGGCCGGTTCCGTTCACCATGTCCGGCGGGACCGATGCCAAGTCGTTTGAACGACTCGGCATGCGCTGCTTCGGGTTCTCACCGCTGCAGCTCCCGCCCGATCTCGACTTCGCCGGCCTCTTCCATGGCATCGACGAGCGAGTGCCGATCGAAGGTCTGCGCTTCGGCGTACGCGTTCTGGATCGCTTCCTGAGGGCAAGTTGACTCTCAATTGTCGACCGACCGCGCTGATCACCGGTGGGATCGGCGGATTCGGGGTGGCATTGGCCCGACTCCTGCTCGCTCGCGACTTCAGAGTCGCGCTGGCCGACCTGGACGCCGAGCAGGGCCACAAAGTCACCGAGGACCTTGACGTCTTGTTCATCCCACTCGACGTGGGGGATCTCGCGGCCAACCACCGGGCGGTCGCCCTCGTCGAATCCCGTTATGACGCGATCGATGCGGTCTTCCTCAACGCGGGCATCGTCGGGAGGCAGGACCCGGCGGCAGCGTTGGACCTGCGGGCCTACGAGGCAATTCTCGGCGCCAACCTGCATGGGGTCACGTTCGGGATCGACGCGGCCATCCCAGCGCTGCGTCGGTCCGACGGCGGCCGGATCGTGGTGACTGCGTCCTTGGCCGGGCTGGTCCCGATGCCCGGTGACCCCTTCTACTCGATGACCAAGAGTGCTGCACTGGCCTACAGCCGGGCGATGGCGCCCAGGTTGGCCGAGGAGGGCATCACGCTTTCCGTGGTCTGCCCGGGCTTTGCCGACACTCAGCTGATCGGGCCGATGCGTTCTGTCTTCGAGGACGCGGGATTTCCGATTCTCACCGCAGAAGACGTCGCCGCGGCACTGCTGTTGGCACACGACGAGGCGGAAGCCGGTGCAGCGTACGTGGTTCAGCCTGGCATGCCACCCACGCCGTACCGGTTCCGCAATGTGCCGGCGGCTCGGGACGCCTCGGGTGCCAGCGTCGCCATCCCGACCGGGCTGTCTGCCCACGCCCTGCCCGCGGAACTCGATCAGCGCGCTGAATGAGATCGCTGCGGGATCACCAATCACGAGCCTGCTGCAGCAAGGCAGTCCACGCATGGGCGATGTGCGCTTCGGTGCACAGATAGCGCGGTAGGACGGTCAGCACCGCACGACCGCTCGGAGCGACACCGAGCACATGTCGCCACCAGCGG
>JACCTM010000275.1 GCA_013812385.1 Geodermatophilaceae bacterium
GGTTGCTCTTGGACGCTGGCACCGGAATGCAGGCGGTCAGTCCGCTGATGGACGGCGCCTTCGATGGCAGCGTCTTGTTGGGACATCTGCACTGGGATCACACCCACGGGATGCCGTTCTTCGCCGCTGGTGGTCGGCCAGGGCATCGGGTCCGGGTCCTGATGCCACGGCAGGGGGAAACGGGTGAGGCCTTGCTCCAGCGCTGCCTGTCCCCCCCGAATTTTCCGATCGTGCCGTCCCAGCTGGGCCCTGGCTGGAGCTTCGAAGACATCGACGAAGGCCGATTCCAGCTCGAGGGTTTCGACGTACTGGCCCGGGAGATTCCGCACAAGGGTGGCCGGACCTTCGGGTACCGGATCGAGGCCGACGGCTGGTCACTTGGCTACCTCTCCGACCACAGCCCGACCTCGGTCGGCCCGGGACCGGACGGGCTAGGGGAACGGCACGAGGCCGCCCTGGAACTCGCGCAGGGCGTGGACGTACTGATCCATGACGCGCAGCACCGCCAGGAGGAGTTCCCTGGGGTGGCCTATCTCGGGCACGCCAGCGTCGAGTACGCCCTGGCCTTGGGAGTCGAGGCCGCAGTGGGAACGGTCGTCCTCTTTCACCACGCTCCGACGCGCACCGACGACGAGATCGACGTCCTGTTGGCCGCGAGCCGCAACCCTGGGGTCAAGGTCGTCGCGGCCTACGAGGGGCTCGTTCTGGAATGCGCAGACGGCCGGCATTGAGAGTGCAGCACGACGTCTATGAGGGCTTTTCGACCAATTTCCAATAGGCGTCCTTGCGAACTACCTTTCCGTCCCGAAACTCATAGTGATCGCATCCACGGACCTGCACCCGCACTCCGTCCGGTCTTGTACCGGTCAGCAGCCATTCCGAAACGACCATGTTTCCGCTAATCCAATGGCGGTCATCGCCGTAGTGGACGTCTGGAAGGTCCTGAAGCGCGTGGCCAGACCCTCCCGGACAGCCGCTTTTCCCGCATAGCGTTGACCCCATGGATCGGGGCCACGGGGCATGTCCAATGTGCAGTCGTCGGCAAAGAACTCCATGATCGCGTCCAGATCGTGAGCATTGAAGGCATCGAGGATCGCCTTCGCCGTTCCCACCGAAACCGCTTGCTCTCGGAACATCGCTCCTCCGTCAGGGACCGTACGCCGCCACCATTGTGAAACTGGACTGAGATCGCTGGCTCACATTTTCTCGCGCCAAGCGCTCGGCCGTGCTAGCAGGGCCTGGATGGCCGGTAGGGAGGCGCGGGCTGCGATCCGGCCGGATTCGCGCATCGCGTCGATCTGGTGGAACTCCAGCAGCCCTACCCCGGCGGCGTCTGGCGAGATCACGACGTCGGCCAGGGCCAGGGACTGGTCGACGGTCGCACCGCTGCCCATCATCATCGTGCGCATCAGCGTGTCGCCCAGTGCCGGAATGCGTGGCGGGCCGGAGCGCGGCGTCTTCGAGCCGCTCTTGGCTGAGCCTCCGAAGGAGATGTTGACTGCCACGACCGGACCCTCCGGTCCGGCGAGGGTACGCACCGGCAGGTTGTCGAGCACGCCACCGTCAATGTGCAACCGGTTGTTCAGCTGGTACGGCGGGTACAGCCCGGGCACCCGCAGCGAGCAGGCCAGCGCATCGGAGACCCGACCGTTGCGGTGCACGACGGCTGAGCGGGCCAACAGGTCGATGCTCACACAGCGAAACTCCTTGGTCAGTTCCTCGACGACCCGCCCGGCGAAGACAGCTTTCAACCCCGTCTCGGTGGCCCGGCCACGGATGAAACTCTTCGTCGGAAGCGTGTAGTCGCCGATCGGGTTCGTACGCACGAAGTACTCGTAGACGAGCGCGTCGACCGCATCGGCGTCCATGCCGCAGGCGTGCCCAGCCGCGATCACCGCCCCGAGGCTGGTGCCAGCGACTCGGTCCACGACGATGCCTTCGGACTGGAGCTCATCGAGGACGCCGAGATGGGCGAGCGCGCGGGCCCCGCCCCCGGCCAGCACGAGCCCCAGGGACCGGCCGGCAAGCCGGGCACTGAGCGGCCGGGTGCCGCTGCCAATGGTGGCCCGGTCCAGGGAATGCGTCGAGACCGGCTGCAACAGCGCCTCCCAGGCGATCCGCTGGTCTCGGGTTGCGCCGCCGACCAACACGAGGTCGGCGCCGACTGCACGGGGGTACGGCGGGGCGGTGGGCGGCTGCGACTCCCCCGCAATGACGACGACCCGGTCGGCGACCCGCAGGCAGAATTCTCGCCAGCCCTCGTCGGAGCAGTCCGCCGCTAGCAGCACCCGGTCACACGAGCGCTCGGCCCGCTCCAGGCCGTCCCGATCCACGCGCCCGGGATCGACGGCGACCAGGACGCGTTGCAGGTTCCCGAGCAGCGCCGTAGCAACCTCTGCCACGGGCGCCGCAGCGTCGAGCCCGACGACGGCGACCACAACATTCTCGGGGCGGACCGGCGATGCCAGCGGTGGCTCGATCTCCTGCAGTCGGACCGCCAACCCGGTCGCCAGTGCGGTCAGCACTCCGGCGTCGGCGAAGGCCGCGAACTGCTGTCGGTCCAGTCTGACCAGCCGGCTGTCGCGGACTGCGCGCACGGAGGCCGAGCGTGGAACACCGGTC
>JACCTM010000213.1 GCA_013812385.1 Geodermatophilaceae bacterium
TGCGTGTCGCCACCTTGCAGTCGCCAGGAGTCGTTCTTCTCCGAGTGCAGGATGCCGGTGCCTGCGCTCATCCGCTGCGCGAGACCCGGGTAGATCAGCCCGGAGTGACCGGTGGAGTCCTGATGCACCAGCGAGCCCTGCAGCACCCAAGTGACGATCTCCATGTCGCGATGCGGATGGGTCTCGAATCCAGCGCCGGGCCGTACCCGGTCGTCGTTGTTGACCAACAGGAGGCCGTGGTGGGTGTTGTGCGGGTCGTAGTGTCCACCGAAGGAGAACGAGTGCTTGGAGTCCAGCCACGAGATCTTGGTGGCATCCCGCTCGCCCGCGCGACGAATGTCCACCTGTTCGACCAGCGCTGGCCTCGTCATGATGGCGATCCTTCTTCCGCTTCGTGGGATGTCCGGCACGTACGTCGAGGGTCAAGGCGGTTGCACCGGCAACTATTCCATGATCGCCCGGGTGTGCACTGCGTCACTGGCCGACGTACGGTCGAAGCATGTGCCGCAACATCACCGAACTGCGCGGGCTGGAGCCTGCCGCCACTGACGACGAGATCGCTGCCGCCGCCCGGCAGTACATCCGCAAAGTCTCCGGGCTACGCGACCCCTCAGGGCCGCATTCCGCCGCCTTGAAAGCTGCGGTCACCGAGGTCACAGCGACGACCACCCGGCTGCTCGAACAGCTGCCCGACCGCCGTCAGCCGCCGAAGACCGTCCCGCCGCTGCGCCGCCCCGAGGTACGAGCTCGCATCGCCGCCCGTGCAGCGGCATCCGCGCGCTGAGCCGGATCAGACGGGTCGAGCACGTCTGCTTAGGGGCGTCCGCAGGCGTCGTTGTCAGCCGCGGTTGGCGTCGTAATCGTCGTACTCGCGCTTCGGTAAGTGCTTGCAGCAGAAGGCCCGGTCGGCCGAGCAGGGCTGTGAGCCACAGTCCGCGACATAGCGCCGACCCCCTGGCACGCCCAGCCGTTCGTCGATGCTGAAGAGCAACGGCAAGCCGTTCCCGTCGTGCGTCTTGTTCGCGAACATGTAGGTGTCGCGCAGGATTTCCCGATAGGCAACGTCCTGCGCAGTCCCGACCTCGTGCGCTGGGGGCGGCATGAAGCGTCGAACCCGACCGAAGCACCGTTTGCAGAACTCCTCGTACTCGTCGCTGCGAACGGCGTGCTCAGCCCACATGTCGCTGACGATGATCGAGGGAATGACCGCACCGCGGCTGCCGGCCACTTGAATCAGGCGGTACCACTCCCACAAGCCCTTTTCGACGAGGTCCACATCGACCGGGCGGAGCTCGGCGTGGCGGCGAACAAAGTTCTGGGACACCTCCGCCGGCAGCTCGGCGGAGGCAAGTCCCTTGCGCTTCTTTCCGAAGAGGTCGATGCCGCCGCTCCTTCACCCGTGGCACTCCAGGGTCCCCTAAATGATGAGCGCAGTCCAGGGCTGAGGTCGGCCTGGTCCGATCGCGACCCGTTCGGGGCCGGTACTACGGGTCAGTCGTTGTAACCGGGCCCGTCGTCTGCGTACCGGCTGGTCCGATCACCCTCCCCGACGTCACTGTGGTGCTTTGGGCCCTCTGACCGCGCAGCTCCAGCCGAACCGTTGGCTCCGGATAGGCCACGATCGCAAGGCCCTCGTCCAACGGATGTCGGTTGTGACGAGAACGTCACCGGGACCAAGTGCACGTGCGGCTACGTACCCCGGCGGGGCGAGCACCAACGGGGACACGGTCGTCGCTGCCCCGCGGCCGCTCGGCGTGGGAATCCGGCCGGTGGGTGCCTCGAGTCGGAGTGCCAGCCCGGAAAGCTCCACAAGGCCCGGCGGGAGGACGTAAATTTGGCTGTCGAACGAGAGCGCCATTCCGCCTTCAGTCACGCGACTGGCATAGACGGCCGTACTACCGCAGTGGCGCCTGAGGGCAGAGTGATCGCGACGACGATCGCGATGGTTTCCCATCCGGGTGTCCCAGGTATCGGTCCGGCGAACAACAGTTGCGGGGAGAGTTCGTTGATCGGGCTACCGAGGGGTGTGGCGAGGGAGAAGAATCCGTCGGCTATCCATCTCGGTTCTGAGACAGCATCGGCGACGCCTCGCGGATCGGCAAAGGCGATCGAATCCAGGTCGGGCATCACATACGTGCCGCCCTGAATCAGCGGTGAGCCACGGAAAAGTTGCTGACCGTTTCGGCTCACTTTGACGCTCGCTCCGCAGACAGTGCAGTCGGCCGTGGAAAGGATGCTCGTCATGGCGACGCCGTCGACGGTTTCCAGAGATTCGTATGTCCTGCTGATCGTGCCCACGTTGTCGACCTCGGTGTGACCCGAGATTTCGACGACATCCCCCGGCGCGGCGACCACAACGACCGGGGACTCGGAAGCCGCCTCGCACGGCAGTCAGCGGCTGGTCGGGTGCGACGACCTGTGCTGATCCACTGGCGCGGAGGTTCTTCGCGTCCGCGCCGGCCCAGGGGAAGAACCAGGTTCCGACCACGGTGCCGTCGTCGAGAGCGCCAGCCACCAATGCCCATCGCTGGTCGTAGAGATCGGCAGCGAAGGCAACATGCCGGGTTTCCGGCCTGGGTACGCCACCCGCGTCGTCCCACGGCAGCTGCAGTACCGCCTCGATGAACGCCCGGTCACCGCCAAGACTCCCACGGGTCGGCAGCCCGAGATGCCCGTCGATACCACTGGGATTGGCGACCTGACCGGAATCCACTGAGCGTTGCAGCTCGTTCAGTGAGATCGTGACGCCGATGCCGACCAACAGTGCGGCAAGACCGGCCGCGACGGCAGTCAACCTTCGGCGATCTGACTTCTGGCGGCGGGTGCGCACCTGCTCGTACAGGTTCGGTTCCGGGTCGCCGACCAGCTGGGCGTCCTGGCGAAGTGCCTCGCGTAGGTAGTCGACGTCCATCACAGGTCCTCTCGGTGGTTTGTGGAGCCGGCGCGTTGGTCGGCGAAATAGACCCGCAGCCGAGCGAGCCCACGTGAGGTCTGGCTCTTGACGGTTCCGGCCGAACACCCCAGCAATCGGGCTGTGCGTCCCTCGATGGCATGAAAGTCATCCAGGCTCGCGGCTGAATCGGCTACGACGTCGACGAAGCTCTCGACCACGCGTCGACGACGGAGCCAACTGGTCTGCGTGTTGACCATGACCCGGCGGACGTAGGCGTAGCTGGCCTCACGGTCCACGAGCTGGCTCCAGCGTCGCGAGGTCTTCATCAGCGCCGTTTGCAACATCCTCAGCATGCCCGCGGTCGCCGGTGAGCTGGAACGCCACGCGAAGCAGAGCAGCAGACCGCGCGACGACGAAATCCGGGAACTCGTCGTCGTGGTCTCTGCTCATCGCGCGGGCTTCATCCTCGGGAGCACCACACCAATAGACACGCTCGCGACGCGGAATCGGTTGAGAAGGGCCGCGCCCTTTCAGACAGCGGTCGCTGTCCACAGGAGTCGGGAAAGATTCCTGCGGCAGTCCTGCGCCGTGACCTACTCTGGCACCGGATCGTGATTATGGGCTTACGGGGAGTAGGTGAATATGCGCAGCGCTGGCTCGGCGGCGGAGATCATCGACGACGAGGTACGGGAACTCATCCGTCGTCGCGGCGTGGACCCGTTCCTCGACGCGGGCCGGATTCGCTCGCTCGTACGCGAGGTTGTTCTGGACTACGAGGACCGTGCCGCTTCTTCGTCACTGCCGCCGGTCGGTGACCACGACCAGGCCGTGCGTGCGGTCCTGGACGAGGTTGCCGGGTTCGGCCCATTGCAGCGCTATCTCGATGATCCCGAGATCGAGGAGATCTGGGTCAACGAGCCGGGCAAGGTCTTTATCGCACGCCGGGGACGCTCCGAGCTGACTACCACCATCCTGTCGACGGAGGCGCTGGCCGATCTGGTCGAGAGGATGCTGCGCACCTCCGGGCGCCG
>JACCTM010000218.1 GCA_013812385.1 Geodermatophilaceae bacterium
GGCCGCCATGATCGACGGTGAGGCGACGGTCAAGACGTTCAAGCGTCAAGGCGGCCACGTCTGGTTGTTGCCGCACAACGCCGCCTACGAACCGATTGCCGGCGATGACGCCACGGTCCTCGGGCGCGTGGTCAGCGTTCTTCGCAAGATCTGAGAGAGCACAGCTCAAACGCTGTGCGTCTGGTTGTAAAGGCGGCCTGACGTTTCAGCACGTCATGCCGTCTCAGTCACCGAGGGGAGCTGTTCCGGCGGATGCGCCTGGCCAGCCAGGTAGCACCGGCCACGACGGCCACCATGGCAACTGCGATCAGACCGGCGGTCACTTCGCTCGACGCGGAATCGGGAGCAGCCCGGTCAGCCGACGCCGTCCCCGCGCCGGGGTCGGCCCTGCCGGCGGTATCCGTCTGCGTCTGTTCCGGCGGGGACGTGGCCGGTACGGCGGTGATCACGCTGTTCACCCCCTCGCTCCCCACGAGCAGGCTGCGCGAATCGGGGGCGAAACTGATCGCCTCCCCCTGAGGCGCGTCCGGGAGGGCGATGACGGCGATCGGGTCTGATTGCAGCGCCCGAGCCACGTCGTTACCGGCCAGTGTCCAGACATAGGCGTCGGTGTAGGTGCGAAGCGCGATATGGCTGTGGTCGGCAGCGACCGTGCCGCCGGTCACGAGGAGTTGACCGGCCCGGCCCACCGGTCCGCCTGGCGTCCCGGTCATAGCGAACTCCAGCTCCGCCACCTTCTCCATGGCGACTTCAGCCGAGGGGTCGAGAGGGCCAGCCGGCCGGTATACCCCTGAGCGCCCGGACAGCTCCTTGGTCACGATGTACGGAATGCCATCCGGTGCCAGCAACAGGGCTTCGGCATCGTGCGGGCCGTCGGGGTAGGCGAGCCGGAAGACCAGTGGTGCACCGGCTTGCCCCTGCGGTGCCGCCGCGTCGTAGCCGGCCGAGATCAGGGCGACGTTTGGCCGAGTCTGGCTGTTGTCACCGATGTCGGCGAACCACACGGTGCTGTCCTGAAACGCAAGGTCCTCGATGTCGCGCGGATCCTGGTCGAACTCGACTACGCCGTCCTGCACCGCGCACATGGAGTCAAGCCGGTACATCAGGACCGACGTCGCACCGGGCCGGGGCTCCGGCGCACTGTCCTCCACAAGGAGCATTTCCCCGCTGGTCAGGGCGACGAGTCCGGACACTTCGTCGATCTCCGGATCGGTGATGGAGCATTGGGTGATGGGCGGCCCGTAGTCGCCGGGCGGCACGGCCCACGCGGGCGCACAGACCGACAGTGGAAGGGAACAGAGAACTGCGATCGCGATCCGGCCCCGACGCATCGGCACAGTGTTCATCGCCAAAGGGTTTGTCAGCGCAGTCGCCTCAGGCAGATACCGAACTCGTCGGGATACGATCGGCCCGAGCCTCCGGGATGCCCGTCCACCTGCCCAGCGGCCCGTCGAAGACCACATGGATCACCCAGAGCAGGATCAGGCCCACCGCCGCACCGGTGAGAAGGTCGGTGACCCAGTGGAAGTTCAACAGCAGCATGGTCACCCCAGACGCAATCGGCGACACGACGAACAGCGTCGCGAACAGGCGCTGCACCCGCACCGGCAGCCCGTAGTAGACCGCAAGCCAGGTCGCGATGCCCCACATGAGCACGGCGTTGGCGGTGTGCCCGGAGGGATAGCTCTGCCCGTCTCTGTGCAGGAACGAACCCCCCGGAAACTCCGGAGCCGTACGGCCCAGCCCGTACTTGAAGGCGTACACCGTGATCGTCAGCAGGAGAAGCGCCACCAGCGTACGAGCGAGGGGTTGCAGGGTCCGCCGAGTCCAGCACAGGTAGCCGACCAGAACCGCCATGACGATCAGGATCAACGCCCGCTGACCGCCGATCTGAGTGATCGTCCAGCAGATCCCGTACACGAGCGGGTTGTCGTCACCCACCTGCCACGGGCCGATCCGATCCGCGACGAACTCGTCGAACCGGGACATCGGCCCGTCCAGGATCAGGTCCACGGTGAGCCAGGTGGCCACGGCGAAGGACACCAGGACCAGGACCAGGGACGGACGTACTGCCAGACCCAGGGGCCGGTCGGTGCGGGGACCGACAATCACGAGCTCAGGATACCGGCCGTGTGACCGGTTTCCCTCCACCACGAGGGCGGGACCTGTTTGCGTCCACCTTGCGAGCCGAGGTCGATCCGGCGGGCCTGACGGCCCGTCGTGACCTTCCGCGGCTCAGCGCGCGGCGTGGTCAGCGAGCACTGCGGCCAATTCCGGTCCGACCCGGGCCGACAGCCGCGTGCCGGCCGACTCGTGCACCTCGGTGAGCACCTCACCGTCACGATGTAGCCGCGCCACCAGGTCGCCCCGGTCGTAGGGCAGGAGTACCTCCACCTGGAACCCCGGCCTGGGCAGAGCCAGCGCCAGCCGATCCCGCAGGACATCCATTCCGTCGCCGGTTCGGGCACTGACCCACAACGCATCGGGCAGGGCCGCCCGCAGTCGGGTTACCGCCTCGGGTGTCATCGCGTCGGTCTTGTTCACGACGATGATCTCGGGCACGTCCAGCGCGTCGATCTCACCGAGCACCTCGTGTACCGCGTTGATCTGGCCGATGGGATCTGCGTCGGCTCCGTCGACCACATGCAGGATCAGGTCCGAGCCGCTGACTTCCTCGAGGGTGGCCCGAAATGCCTCGATCAGCTGGTGCGGAAGATGCCGGACGAACCCCACCGTGTCGGAGAGGGTGAACTCGCGGCCGTCTTGGGTGCGCGTACGCCGTACGGTCGGATCCAGAGTGGCGAAAAGTGCGTCCTGCACCAGCACGCCCGCTCCGGTCAGCGCGTTGAGCAGGCTGGACTTGCCGGCGTTGGTGTACCCGGCGATGGCCACCGACGGGACCTCGTTGCGATCGCGGCTGCGCCGCTGGGTGCGTCGGGTCCCCTCCATGTGCGCAAGTTCCCGGCGAAGTTTCGCGATCCGCGATCGGATCCGGCGGCGATCGGTCTCGAGCTTGGTCTCCCCCGGTCCACGCAGTCCGACGCCGCCCCCGGCGCGGCCCCCGGCCTGGCGGGAAAGGCTCTCGCCCCAGCCGCGCAGCCGCGGCACCAGGTAGTTGAGTTGGGCGAGTTCCACCTGGGTCTTGCCTTCGCGGCTGCGCGCATGCTGGGCGAAGATATCCAGGATCAGCGCCGTACGGTCGACGACCTTGACCTTGAGCTTCTGCTCGAGGTTGCGCAGCTGACTCGGTGAGAGTTCGCCGTCGCAGATCACCGTGTCCGCACCGGTGTGCATGACCAGTTCCCGGATCTCGGCAACCTTGCCGGAGCCGACGTAGGTCGCTGGATCTGGACGGTCCCGGCGTTGGATGACGCCGTCGAGGACTTCCGACCCCGCGGTCTCGGCCAGCGCGGCCAGTTCGGCCAGTGACCGATCCGCCGCTTCGGCACCGCCCTCGGTCCAGACCCCGACCAGCAACACCCGCTCCAGGCGGAGTTGTCGGTACTCGACCTCAGTGACGTCGGCGAGTTCGGTCGACAACCCGGCGACGCGGCGGAGGGCTACCCGGTCGGCAAGGTCGCGCTCACCGGTCGACTCGGGACTGCCGGGTAGACGCACGACGCTGTCGTCGCGTTCGGTGGAACTGGGGGTGTTGGGATAGCTGGCAGCAGTCATGTTCTTATCAGCCTGACACGACTTGGCACCCCAAGCACGCGGGTTAGCTGGATTCGGGATGCATCCCGAGATATATCGACCATCGCTGTCCCTCGGGATCGATCGGGCGATGGGCGAATTCGTCGAACAACTCCTGCAGCCGCTGTCGGAGTTCCTCGATCTCGTCGGTTGGCAGCCGAAGCCCGAGTCGGGTGCTCTGCAGCTGCTTCTGGCCGACCGAAGCCACCTCCTCGAGAAAGGCTTCCAGCAGGGCATCGGTCTGTCCCTGCGAGCGGTCGCCCAGCTCCACCAGCCAGGACAGCCCGGTGGCGCGATAGGGAACCTCTCGTGCGCCGCGGGATCCGCGGCGGACCGGCTCGGCGGCCAGAAATCCGGTGTCAACGAGAGTGCGGACATGATGCAGCACCGAGGCCGGGTGCTTGCCGAGCCGGGTGGCGATCTCTTTGTTGGTCAGGGCCTCAGACAAGCAAAGTCGCAGGATTCGCAGCCGGGTACCCGAGGCCAGAGCTCGGGCCTGCGCATCGGTGGCCGGGCGTCGTTGGCCGGCTGGTCCCAGCCGGTCCTGCCCGGACCCACGTTCGACCATGGCGCGATTCTAGTGCCGATGAGCATTACCGATTGACATTTCCCAATCACTACTCGAAGCTCGAACGGAGTTCTTCAGGTACGCCGTTCGCAAACCCGGTTGGCACGGCGACCCACGCAGCCGAGGATCCCAACGATGACCACCCTCCAACCACCGCCCCAGCGCAGCCTGATCCATTCTCACGACTTCCGCCAGTTATGGGCGGCGGAGACGATCAGCCAGATCGGGACGCAGATCAGCCAGATCGCGCTGCCCCTGCTCGCGGTCATCACGCTCTCGGCCACCGAGTTCGAGATGGGCGTTCTCATCACTCTGGAGTTTCTGGCGTTCTTGGTGATCGGTCTCCCCGCTGGCGCCTGGGTGGACCGGTGGCGGCGTAAGCGCGTCCTGATCGTCAACGACCTCGTACGCGCCGTTGCTCTCGGCTCTCTGCCGCTGGCCTACGCCTTCGACATGCTCACGTTGTGGCAGCTCTTCGCAGTCGCTCTGGTCACCGGCATCTCGACGGTCTTCTTCGACGTGGCTTACCAGAGCTATCTGCCCTCGATCGTGGACAAGTCGCAGATCGTCGAGGGCAACTCCAAGCTCGAGATCAGCCGGGCTGTCTCGCAGGTCGCCGGGCCCGGCGCGGCCGGTCTGCTCATCAAGATCCTCGGCGCCCCATTGATGTTCGTCTTCGATGCGCTCAGCTTCGTGGCCTCGGCCTTGTTCATCGGTCGGATCCGGCACGAGGAACCGATCCACGACCGCAGCACTCGCCGCCGGTTGCGGGTCGAGATCGGGGAGGGACTGAGCTTCGTCCTTCGGCATCCGCTGCTGCGCCGGATCGTGGCCTGCACGGGTACCTCGAACTTCTTCTCGACGGTCACCGCGACGATGTTGGTGCTGTTCATGGTCCGCGAACTGGGGTTCGACGCGACCCAGATCGGGCTGACCTTCTCCGCCGGTGCAGTGGGCGGGCTCCTCGGGGCAGCCACCACGAGCCGATTCGCGAAGTACTTCGGGGAAGGCCGCTCGACCGTGCTCAGCGCGGGACTGCTCATCCCCTTCGCCGTTCTGACCCCACTCTCGGCACTGGGGATGCCGATGCTGTTACTGATGATCGGGTCGTTCGGATTCGGCTACGCCGTGGTGCTCTACAACATCGTGCAGGTCAGCTTCCGGCAGCGGCTGTGCCCGATTCCGCTGCTGGGTCGGATGAACGCCTCCACCCGTTTCCTGGTCTGGGGAACGATGCCGCTCGGCGGGCTGGTCGGCGGCGGCCTCGGTACCTGGCTCGGTGTCCTGCCGACACTGTGGATCGGTGCGCTCGGGTCCGTCCTGGCCTTTTTGCCGGTGTTCCTGAGTCCGCTCCGGACGATGCGTGATCTTCCCGTCGAGTACGACGCGCACCGCGAGCCGGTCGAGGTCAGCGAGGTAGGGCGCGTCTGACGTCGCCCGTCGACCACGCACCCCTCCGCCGGTCAGTACGGAATGCGGGCCCACCATGCGGGATCGATGTCGCCGGTCGCGACGAACACCGCCGGGCCACCGAGAACGGTGGTCTCCGGCGTCACCGACACCGTCACCCGACCGCCGGGGACCTCGACCAGGACCGAGCCGGTGTCTCGCCCGAGCCGAGCCAGGACATGGGCGGCGACCGCGCAGGCGCCGGTTCCGCAGGACCGGGTTTCTCCCACCCCGCGTTCGTACACCCGCATCCGAACCCGCGGCGGGTCACCGTCAGCGGAGATGAGGTTGACGAACTCGACGTTCACCCCGGCTGGGAACAGGCCGTTGTCGACAACCGGTGGACGGGTCAGGTCCAGAGCACTGACCCCCACGTCGGTGAGGCAGACCAGGTGCGGGTTGGGCAGCGACATCTGCTGGCCAGGGAATCGCGCACCCGAGAGCTCGGCCGCCGACGTCACTCCTGACGTGGCCGGCCCCATGTCGACGGACACCTCTCCAGCGGGCGAGACGCTGATCCGCCGTACGCCGCCGCGCGTGGCCAGATCGAATGCGTCCGCGGTCTCCAGACCGGCCTCACGCAGATACCTGGCGAAGAGCCGGGCGCCGTTGCCGCACATCTCCGACACCGACCCGTCGGCGTTGCGGTAATCCATGAACCAGCGGGCCGTCGCGGTGTCCAGGGCCTCGGCTTCGGTCGCCGTGCCGACCGGCAGCACCCGCAGCACGCCGTCGGCGCCGATCCCTGCGTGCCGGTCACAGAGCCGTCGTACCTGTTCAGCCGTCAGCTCCGGGACTGGCGCCCGGGGATCCAGCTGCGCCGAATCTGGCAGCAGGATGAAGTCGTTCTCGGTTCCATGTCCCTTGAGAAACCGCGTCACGAGTCGATCGTAGGTGCGTTCAGGGCGTCGACCGTGCGCCCGAGGAGACGCGCATCGCCGGACTCCAGCCAGTGGATCCGGCTCTCGCGGCGAAACCACGACCGTTGCCGGCGTACGAACCGCCGGGTCGCCTGTTGGGTAATCAGCCGCGCCTGATCGCTGGACAGCTCACCGTCGAGATGACGCAGGACCTGGGCGTACCCGAGTGCGCGGCTGGCCGTCACCCCGTCCCGCAGCCCGGCACCGGCCAACCGCTCGACTTCCTCGACCAGGCCCGTTGCCCACATGCGGTCCACTCGGGCAGCGACCCGCTCGTCGAGGCAATCCGGATCGTCGTCGAGGCCGATCCAGGCGGCGCGGTAACGATCGCGCGGCTCGGGCATCGATGCGCGGAAGGGCTGACCGGTCAACGCAATGACTTCGAGAGCTCGAACGATCTTGCGGCCGTTGTGCCGATGGATCGCGGCAGCCGCCGCTGGGTCCACTTGAGCCAGCCGGCTGTGCAGTGGGATCGAGCCGTGGGCGGCAAGCTCGGCCTCCAATCCCGCCCGTACGTCAGGGTCGGTGCTCGGAAAGTCCAGATCATCGAGCGCCGCACGCAGATACAAACCCGAACCGCCAACCAATATAGCCGTACCACCGCGATCCAGGATGCCGTCCAAGCTGGCTCTGGCTGCTCGTTGGTAGGCGGCAACGGTCGCGGTCTCGGTGATGTCGAGCATGTCCAGAAGATGGTGTGGCACACCACGCCGCTGCTCGGCGCTGAGTTTCGCGGTGCCGATGTCCATCCCCCGATAGAGCTGCATGGAATCCGCGTTGACCACCTCGCCGTCGATCCTCTCGGCTACCCGAACGGCGAGATCGGACTTCCCGGTGGCGGTCGGTCCGACGATGGCCAGCACAGGCCTTGAGGCGTTGGGTACCACCGTGTCATTGTCGGCCATCGGATCCGCGCCGGAGGGCGGCTATCACGCGTCCGTGTGAGAATGCGCCCCATGGCACGCGAGGAACCTGACCGTCCCCGATGGGGGCGCGTCGACACCGATGGCACCGTCTATGTCACGACCGACGAGGGCGAACGGGCGGTCGGCTCCTGGCAGGCTGGCGATGCCGACAGCGGTCTCGCGCACTTCGCCAGACGCTATGACGACCTGGTGACCGAAGTGGCCTTGCTCGAGCAACGGCTGAAGTCCGGTGCCACCAAGCCGGGCCAGGTCATCGCCAAAGCTCGCGAGATCGGGGCAGGTCTGGGCACCGCTGCCGTGGTCGGGGACCTGGCCGGGCTGCGCAGGCGTAGCGAGGGCCTGGTGACCACTGCCCAGGCCGCCCTTGTCGTCGAGCAGGAACGCCGCGACGCCGAACGTGGGCAAGCGGCCGCTCAGAAGGAGGCACTCTGCGTCGAGGCGGAGAAACTGGCCACCAGCGATCAGTGGAAGGTGGCCGGCGAGCGATTCAAGGCCATCGCCGAGGAGTGGAAGGCGATCCGGGGCCCGGATCGCAAGGCAGGCGACGCGCTGTGGAAACGGTTCGCAGCCGCCCGAGATGCTTTCGGAAAGAACCGCGGCGCGCACTTCGCCGAGTTGGACCGCCAGCGTGAGGCCGCCAGGGAAAGAAAGGCCGAGCTGATCCGGGAGGCCGAGAAGCTGTCCGCGTCCACCGACTGGGCTCCCACGGCGAACCGGATGAAGGGCCTGATGACCCAGTGGAAGGCGGCTCCACGCGCCACCCGCGAGGCTGAGGACGAGTTGTGGACGAAGTTCCGGGCGGCTCAGGACGCGTTCTTCACCGCCCGTACCGAAGTCTTCAACAAGCAGGACGCGGAGTACGAGGGCAACAAGGCCGGCAAGGAGGAGTTGTTGACCCAGGCCGAGCGGATTGATCCGACCTCGGACCCGCAGGGTGCACAGACCGCGTTGCGCGCACTGCAGGACCGCTGGGAGAAGATCGGCAAGGTGCCCCGCGACTCGATCCAATCCCTGGACGAGCGGATGCGAGCGGTGGAGTCGAAGGTGCGCGAGGCCCTTGATGCCCGCTGGACCGGCTCGGCGGCCAACGAGAATCCGATGCTTGCCAGCATGCGGGACAAGGTCGCCGACGCCACCGAGAAGCTGGCCCGGGCGCAGAAGTCCGGCGATGCCAAGCGGATCCGGCACGCCGAGGACGACCTGACCAAGTGGCAGGGCTGGCTTCGCGACATCAACGCCTAGATGGCTCCTGACGCCACGGCTAGATCCGTACGGGGGATCCCGGCATACCGAGTGAGACAACCGTCGGGGCAGACCCCGGTTCCGGCGAAGCGACCGCAGCTCCGGTGCCAGTCGACGTTCGACGATGTCCCAGCAGCGGGCCGTCGGCGACCAGGTGGTGCGGTGCTGCGAAGCTGACCAGGGTCTGCACGACATCCCCCGGTCGGACATCGGTTGCCTGCGGCACCGCGAAGTGGACCAGCCGGCCGTCGCGAGCCCTTCCGGTTCGCCGACCGGTCGCGAAATCCTTGCTGCCCTCCCCGGTGGCCACGAGAACCTCCACCGCGGACCCGATCAGCGCCTGGTTCTGCTCGTAGGAGATCCGCTGTTGCACGTCGACCAGCCGTTCATACCGTTCCTGGACCACATGCTTGGGCACCTGGTCTGGCAGCGACGCGGCCGGTGTGCCGGCTCGCACGGAGTACTGGAAGGTGTAAGCGCTGGCGAACCTGGCCTGCTCGACCAGGCTCAAGGTGTCGGCGAAGTCGCTCTCGGTTTCCCCGGGAAAGCCGACGATGATGTCGGTGCTGATCGCGGCGGCTGGAATCGCTGCTCGCACCCGGTCGAGGATCCCGAGGTAACGATCCCTGCGGTAGCTGCGGCGCATCCGCCGCAGCACGTCATCAGAACCGGACTGCAGCGGCATGTGCAACTGCGGGCAGACGTTCGCCGTCGTGGCCATCGCCTCGATCACATCGTCGGTGAAGTCGCGCGGGTGCGGACTGGTGAAGCGGACCCGCTCCAGGCCCGAAATCTCGCCGCAGGCCCTCAGCAGGTTGGCAAAGGCGGCCCGGTCGCCGAAATCCACGCCGTAGGAGTTGACGTTCTGGCCGAGGAAGGTGATCTCCTTGACGCCGTCATCCACAAGCGCCTGTGCCTCGGCCATGATGTCTTCGGGACGCCGGTCGACCTCCTTGCCGCGCAGCGTCGGTACGATACAGAAAGTGCAGGAGTTGTTGCAGCCGACCGAGATCGAGACCCAAGCCGAATACGCGGAATCCCGTCGCGCCGGAAGGCTCGAGGGGAAGACCTCGAGCGATTCGACGATCTCGAGCTGAGCGGTCTCGTTGTGCCTGGCCCGCTCGAGCAGCACCGGCAGCGAGGCGAGGTTGTGGGTTCCGAACACCACGTCGACCCAGGGCGCCTTCGCCAGGATGACGCCGCGGTCCTTCTGGGCCAGGCAGCCGCCGACGGCGATCTGCATGCCCGGTCGCTTGGCCTTGACCGACGCGAGATGACCCAGATTGCCGTACAGCTTGTTGTCCGCATTCTCCCGGACCGCGCAGGTGTTGAGCACGACGACGTCGCCGTAGACACCCTTGTCCGCGCGTGCGTACCCAGCCGATTCGAGCAGTCCGGACAGCCGCTCGGAGTCGTGCACGTTGATTTGGCAGCCGAACGTACGCACGGAGTACGTGCGCAGGTTCGGTGTACGGGCGGCGGCCTCAGCGGTAGTCACAACGACGACAAGGGTACGGCGCGAGGTCGCCGGCTGCCGTTCGAACCCACATGCGGGCGTTAGGCAACCGTTACCTCATCCGGCCGTAGGGGGTATCGGTGATGGCTAGGGTGCTCGCCATGACCAGGGCCACCCCGGTGAACAGCGACGGCAACGGAGATCGACCTCCGCTCGTCGAGATGACCGGGGTCAACAAGTGGTTCGGCGATCTGCACGTCCTTGCCGACATCAACCTCACCATCACCCGCGGCGAGGTGGTCGTCGTGATCGGTCCGTCCGGGTCGGGTAAGTCCACTCTCTGCCGCTGCATCAACCGCCTCGAACCGATCCAGAAAGGCCGGATCGCCATCGACGGAAAGGTGCTGCCAGAGGAGGGCAAGGACCTAGCCCGGTTGCGTAGCGAGGTCGGGATGGTATTTCAGAGCTTCAACCTCTTCGCGCACAAGACGATCCTGGACAACGTGACGCTGGGTCCGATCAAGGTTCACAAGGAGTCCAAGGACCAAGCTCGTAGCCGGGCTACTGCACTCCTCGAGCGAGTCGGCATCGCCGAGCAGGCCGACAAGTTTCCGGCCCAGCTCTCGGGCGGGCAGCAGCAGCGCGTAGCCATCGCGCGGTCGCTGGCGATGGACCCCAAGGTGATGCTCTTCGACGAGCCGACCTCGGCGCTGGATCCGGAGATGATCAACGAGGTCCTCGACGTGATGACCCAGCTGGCCAAGGACGGCATCACGATGGTCGTGGTCACCCACGAGATGGGTTTCGCCCGCCGAGCTGCCAATCGGGTGGTCTTCATGGACGGCGGACACATCGTCGAAGAGGCCACGCCGGAGGAATTCTTCACCAATCCGACCAGCGACCGGGCCAAGAGCTTCCTGTCCAAGATCCTGACCCACTGAGCCGATCCATCGCACCCCGTGCATCCATCCGATCCGAGAGGAACCGACCGCATGAAGCTTCGACGAAAAATTCTCACCGCCAGTCTGGCCGCCACGATCATCGGCCTGAGCGCGTGCGGGGGCGGAGGCGATGACGAGGCGACCGCGCCGGTGGAGGACAGCCCCGAGTTCGAAGCCGGGACGACTATGGCCGAGCTGGCAGAGCAGGGCAGCATCGTCGTGGGTACAAAGTACGATCAGCCCGGGTTCGGCCTCGAGAATCTTGAAGGCGAACTCGAGGGCTTCGATGTCGAAATAGCCAAGATCATTGCCGCAGCGCTCGGCATCGCAGCCGAAGACATCGAGTACATGGAGACACCGTCGGCCGTGCGCGAAGAAGTAATCGAGGATGGCGACGTCGACCTCGTCGCGGCGACATACACGATCAACGAAGAGCGCGCCCTGCGGATCACCTTCGCCGGTCCGTACTATCAAGCGGGCCAGCAGATCATGGTCCTGACCGACAACGATACGATCACCGGCCCTGACTCCTTGATGGAGAATCCGGACGCGATCGTCTGTTCGGTCACCGGTTCCACGCCTTCGCAGAACATTCAGGAGTACCTCGCCAGTCCAGAGCAGCTGGTGCTCTTCGAGGAATACTCGCTGTGTGCCGACGCGCTGACCAATGGCCAGGTCCAGGCGGTGACCACCGACAACGTGATCCTTGCTGGATTCGTCAGCGGATCTGACGGCGAGTTCAAGCTCGTCGGCGAGCAGTTCACCGAGGAGCCGTACGGTATTGGGATTGAAAAGGGTGACGTCGCTTTCTGCGAATTCATCAACGAGACCCTCGCTGCTGCTGCCGAGTCCGGTGCGTACGAAGAGGCCTGGGAGACGACCGCCGGCATGATCGAAGGAGCCGAACTGCCCGAGCTACCCGAGCCTGCGCCCTGCGCCTGATTCTGCGGTAGCCGTCCGATCGCCAGGCGCGTGCCCGGGGCGCAATCTGCCCCCGGTCCCGCGCCTGGCGTTGCTCTGGATAGGAGTGGTCCATGGATGCGATCACCGAGAACCTCGATGCCTTCTGGAGCGGATTCCTGACCTCGCTGGGGATCTGTCTGTGGGCAATGGTGGGCTCTCTGTTTCTGGGGACCGTGCTCGCGGGTTGCCGGGTGTCGCCGGTACCTCCATTGCGAGCCTTCGGGACGTGGTGGGTGACCACCTTCCGTAACACTCCTCTGACGGTGGTGTTGTTCTTCTTCGCCTTCGGGCTACCGGCGATCGGCATCAACGCCTCGTTCTATTTCTTCGGGGTCAGCGGATTAGTCGTCTACACCTCGGCCTTCGTGTGCGAAGCGATTCGTTCAGGCATCAACTCTGTCTCGGCCGGACAGGCTGAGGCGGCGCGGTCGATCGGCCTCACGTTCGGACAGTCCCTGACGTTGGTTGTGTTACCGCAGGCGCTGAGAACGGTGGTGCCACCCCTGGGCAGCGTGATTATCGCGATGTTCAAGAACTCCGCCGTGGTTGGCGCCTTCGGCGTGGGCGGTGACCTCTTCAGTACAGGCGCCACCCTCACCAGCGCTCAGGGGTACGCCAATCTGCCGGTCATCACCGGGGTGGCGATCGGGTACCTGGCCATCACATTGCCGGCGGGCGCGATCCTGCAGGTCATCGAGCGGCGGGTGGCGATTTCCCGATGACCGTAGATGACGCGTTCTCCGTCGCGGCGCGGCTATGACCACCGAAGCGGTTCTGTACGACGAGCCCGGGCCAAAGGCGCGCCGGCGAATCCGGATCTGGACCATCGTTGCCGGTGCGGCGATTGTGGCGCTCTTGGTCGTCGCCGTTAGGCGGCTGGCCGAGCGCGATCAGTTCTCCATGGAGAAGTGGGGCCCGCTGATCAGTCCGGCAAACGAGGACTTCGCATCGGTCTGGCGAGTGATCGGTGAAGGACTCGGCAACACCATTCGGGCCGCCGTGTTAGCAATGCTGCTCTCGGTGGTGATCGGAACGATCATCGCGATCGGACGGTTGTCCCTAGGACGGACAGGCCGTATTCCCTTGGTCGGCCTCGTAGAGTTTCTCCGCGGCGTGCCGGTCGTGGTCACCATCTACTTCACCTCTCGAGTGCTCCCTGACTTCGTCGAGACGTCGGGCTGGATCGGTGGCGAACAGCTCTGGTTTCTCGTGATCGGGCTGACGCTCTACAACAGCGTGATCTTCGCCGAGATCGTGCGGGCGGGGGTGCTGTCACTGCCCAGCGGGCAACGTGAAGCCGCGTTGGCGATCGGGCTGACGAACGCGCAGACGATGCGCAGCGTCCTGCTGCCGCAGGCGTTTCGGATCATGCTGCCGGCGATCATCAGCCAGTTGGTCGTGGTGCTCAAGGACACGTCGCTCATTGCGGTGGTCGGCAACTACGAGGAGCTGGTTGGTGCCGGAGAGCGGCTCTACATCATTCTCGGTAACCCGATCCAGATGTTTACTGTTATCGCCGTCATCTACATCGCGATCAATTACACGCTCGGTAGGTTCGCGCAGTTCCTGGAGCATCGCTTGTCTCGCTCGAGCAAGTCCGCCGCCGTGAGAGTCGAGCAGGAGGCCACGACAGCCGGAGCCTAACCGCCCCGCGGAATGTCCCCGCCTATTCGCCGCCCGGAAGCCTTGGGTCCCGCATCACCTCGCGGATCACTCGGAATGCGACGTCTGACGCATACCCCTTGCGGGCCAGCATGCCGGCAAGGCGCCGGGTGGCGACTTCAGGCGCCAGAGTGCGCATACTGCGCAGCTTTCGCTCAACCAGCACCCGTGCGGCGCCCTCCTCGGCGTCGGGATCCAGCGTCGCCAAGGCCGCTCCGGCGATGTCCTTGTCGATGCCCTTGCGATGTAACTCCAGGGCCAGCGCTCGGGTGGCGAGACCCCGCCCGGTGTGGCGGGTGCTGACCCAAGCCTGCGCGAATGCGACATCGTCGATCAACCCGACCTCGGTGTACCGGTCCAGCACCGCCTTGGCCGCCTCGTCAGGGACCCCTTTGGCCACCAGAGCGTCCGCCAGCTGCGCCCTGGACTTGGGGGACATCGTGAGCAGCTTGAGACAGATGGATCGGGCAACCGACTCGGGGTCACCCGGCGGGTCTTCCGGGTGACCGCATGGTGCGTCGGGCCGGCCGCGGTCGCCCCAGGAGCCACCGCCCCGGCGTCCCCGTGACGAACCGTCAGGCACCCTGCTCATGGACTCAGAAGTCGACCGGTGCGACGGCTATCGGGGCGTCGACGTCGAGTACCGGCCCGATGCCCAACTTCTCCTTGATCTTCTTCTCGATCTCATCGGCCAGGTCGGGGTTGTCCCGCAGAAACGCGCGGGCGTTCTCTTTGCCCTGACCGAGCTGGTCACCGTCGTAGGTGTACCAAGCACCTGCCTTACGAATGAATCCCTGCTCGACACCCACATCGATCAGCGAGCCCTCACGACTGATTCCCTGGCCATAAATTATGTCGAACT
>JACCTM010000235.1 GCA_013812385.1 Geodermatophilaceae bacterium
GCCGCCCCCTGAGGCGCTCGAGCCTGCACTGCTCCCTCCCCCGACGCTGCTTCCACAGCCCGCAGTCGCGGCCAGACCAGCCAGTCCGAACAGGCCGAGCGCACTTCGTCGTGAGAGAACCGGTTGCTCCATGAGCTACTCCTCTAATCCGTACGGCGGATGGGCCGAAGGCTCCATGGTGACGGCATCGCAGGTGCGAGGCAACGCTACAGGGCGTTGTCAGACTCGCGTGGCCGGTTCCAGTGCTCTGGATACCGTCTCCACCGCTTGGATGAGGTCCTCGCCGAGGTAGACGCCCGGAACACCAGCGCGAGTCGGCGCAGCGATAAAGGCGTTGCCCGCGTAGAACAAGCTCGTGCTCGTCCGGCGGGCTGACTGGAGCGAGGCGACCGTCGCGCGGCGATGCGAGGCGATGTGCGAGACGACGATAGTGGCGGCGGCTCGGGTGCGGTTGATCGCTGCGGTGAGGTCCGCTGGGGGGATTCGCTCGCCGAGCAGGTGACACTCCCAGCCGCGCTGCGAGAGCAGGACCTCCATCGCCTCCAGGCCCACAGTGTGCAGGTCTCCTGGGCCACAGCTCAACACGATGGTCTGCTTGTGCCACGGTACGGGCCCCACGGACAAGACCTTCTTCAGCCAACTGCGGGTGGCGTTGGTGACCAGATGTTCTTGGGAGATGTCGCAGCGACCCGTCTGCCAGGCCACCCCGATCAGGCGCATGCCGGGCAAGATTACGCGGCAGATGGCCTCGTCGAGCCCGAATCGATCCCGGCAGTGGTCCAGCAACACGTCCAACTGGCGGGCGTTCATGGTCTCGGCCACATTGAGGAAAGCCTGGACGAACGAGCGGTACGGCTGCGTCGAGTTCGCGGCGTCCCGGACCAGTACCGCAGCTTCGGCGGTGCGGCGACCGCGGGTGATCTCGTCGCGCATCAAGCGGAGGTCGGCGATCTCGGTTGCGGAGTAGCGCCGATGCCCCCCGCCGGTACGCGCGGTCTGAGCCAGGCCGTACCTGCGCTCCCAGGAACGGATGGTCGGCGCCGGGATGCCCAGGAGCTCACTCACGCCCTGGATGGACAGACCTCTGGCGCTGACCGCTGACTCACTCACCACCGATACATACGTACCGAAGTGCCACAGCGGTTCACTTCCCACGGCAGCGGCTCACTTCGCACCGCTAGGACCGACGTGCCCGGAGGCCATACGATGTAAGCCGCATGCTGCCGGATCGTCTCACCGACCTCCCCCAGGCGCACGTCTTGGAGTTAGGACAACGTATGACGTCACAGCCGTACGACCCCCAGCGATCCAACCCGGCCGACCCACAGCCGCCGACCCGGCCGGTCCCGGTGACACCGCAGGCCCCAACGGCATCGGAGGGCCAAGGCTCCCACGACCAGGGATCCTCCGTCAGCGGCACGGACGGCCGGTCGACTGCCAACCTGGACCACACCCGGGGAACCGACTGGGACCAGCCGCGAACGGGTGACCAGTCCGACCGTTCCGAGCCAGGGCGGTCCTCGGCGGGCGCGACTGTGGCCGGCGACCAGATGACCGGCGGGACGGACCACGACAGCGTGCGCGCGCGTGAGAAGGAAGCCTTCGGTGGCATGAAGTTCGGATCGGCCTTCTTCGGGTGGCTGACCACGATCGGCGCCACGATCCTGCTGGTGGCGATCGTCTCGGCCGTCGCAGCAGGCATCGGGATCGATACCGGCGCTTCCAGCCAGGACTTGCGCGGGGTGGGGATCGGCGTGGCCATCGCGCTGCTGGTGATCCTGTCCATCGCTTATTTCATCGGCGGGTACGTCGCCGCCCGGATGGCTCGGTTCAACGGCGCTCGTCAGGGCTTCGCCGTCTGGCTCTGGGCCGTTGTGATCGCCATCATCCTCACCATTGCCGGGCTGATCGCCGGACAGCAGACCGACATCACCAGTCAGGTCAACCTGCCCTCGCTCCCGGTCGGCTCGGACGCGCTGACTGCCGGTGGACTCATCGGCCTGGCGATCGTGCTCGTCGTGACGCTGGTCGGCGCGATCCTCGGTGGCCTGACCGGCATGCGTTTTCATCGCCGGGTGGACCGGGCCGGCTTCGACACCTCGAGGGATGACGCGGAAAGCGATCAACGCAACCGCTGAGCGCCTAGATCTCAGAGGCCCAGGTCTCAGAAGTGGTCGAGCAGTTCCGGGAACCGCTCGAGTCGTAGCACGCCCGTATCGTCGGGGTCGATGTCGTCGTGCTCGAGGATCCAGGTGTTGTCGTTGGGCAGGAACACCGCGTTCAGACCCGCCCTGCGCGCCGGATTGATGTCGGATTTCGGCGAGTTGCCGATCATCCAGGTCTCGGACGGGGTCAGCGACTCCTCCCGTACCAGCCGCCGATAGGTTTCGACGTTCTTCTCGGCCACGAT
>JACCTM010000253.1 GCA_013812385.1 Geodermatophilaceae bacterium
CCGCCTGCCGGAAGTCCACGTTGGTCAGTGCCGCCGCAGCAGCCCTTCGGCTGGCCTCGGCGATCGAGTCCGCCGAGACGTCAACCGACAGAAACCGGGCATCCGGGCTTCGTCGGGCCAGGGTGAGGGTCTGGGCGCCCACGCCACAGCCGGCTTCCAGGACCGTACTGCCGGCCGGGTAGGCGGTGTCGGCGTGCAGAAGTTCGACGAGCGTTCCGGCCTGGTCCTGCAAGCGCTCGTTCTCCCGCGGCTGGTAGCCGTGCACATAGACCTGGCTCATGGGCTCGCCTCCGCGGTCGGCGGCGTGATCGGAAGGTGCCCAGTGACCGGGAGGTGCTCAGTAACCGGGAGGTGCTCCGACCACCAGCGCAGGACGTGGGTGAACCGGTCCCGGCGGTGCGTGGGCTTGCCGGAGCGCGACATCTCATGCCCCTCACCCGGGAAGATCAGCAGCTGCGCCGGTATGCCGTTGCGTCGCAGGGCGACGAACCAGCGCTGGCCCTGTTCGATCGGTGTGCGCCAGTCGGCTTCCGAGTGGATCACCATCGTCGGAGTGCTGACCCGGTCGACGTAGGTCATCGGGGACTGTTCGCGCAACGCTCGATTCCGATCCTGGTCTGCCTCGTGGGTGCCGTCGCTGCCGTCACTATCGATTCGGTGATATTCGTCCGGGAAGAACCAGCCGATGTCAGACGAACCGAGAAAGGACACCGCGTCGAGGTAGCCGCGTTCCACGATCGCCGCGGCGAACCGGTCGGTCCGGGTGGTCAGCCAGGCCGTCATATAACCGCCGTACGAGCCGCCCATCACGCCCACCCGGTCGGCATCGAGAGACAGGTCTGGATCGGCAAGACACCCGTCGAGGAAGGCGAGGATGTCGTCGGTGTCCACACCGCCCATCGCTCCCTTGATCGCCAGGCCGTGCGCCTGCCCGTAGCCGGCCGACCCCCGCGGGTTGCACATGACAACGGCGTACCCGGCTCCGGTGTAGACCTGCGGTTCGTCGAAGAAGGAGCCGACGTAGGACGCGTACGGGCCGCCGTGGATGTTGAGCAGGACCGGGTACGGCCCGGGCCCGTAGACCTCCGGGTCGGGCAGCACCGCCCAGCCGTGGACCGGATATCCGTCTGCGCTGGGGACCTCCTTCTCAAGAGGCCGACGCGGCGGGGCTGCCGCACGAAGACCCCGGCCCACGTCGGTCAAGCGGCGGGGGGTGTCGCCCGTCGACCCGCGCACCAGGACGAGCTCGCTCGGCCGGTCGGGATCGGCGACGGCCGACACGACCGTGTCCCCGGACGGCGTGACCGCATGGCCACGATGCCAGGCGTTGCCCCCGGCGATCTCGACCGCGGAGTCGGCGTCAACCGGATCACCGGTCGGGTCGATCTCCAGCAACCGCACCGTGCCTCGGCGCCGGTCCTGCACGAGCACGCCTCGCTCGCTGACCGACGGATGACTGCCGACCTCGCCGAGGTCAATGGTCTCGGCGTCGGTCAGCCGGCGGTGGCTGCCCGGTTCGGTTGAGCCGTCGTCCGATGACTCATCACTCGGCGCGGGTACGGCGTACAGGCCGGAGTTCCGGGCCACGAACTCCAAGCCGTTGGCTCCGAGTTCTTGCGCCAAGAAGACGATCTGTAAGCCGTCGAGCGTCCACTGTGGACTGTCGCAGGAGAGTCCGGTACCAGCCGCGTAAGTGAGGTCACTGCCGTCCGGTGTACACGTGAAGATCGACGAGGCGAGGTCCTCGCGCTCCTTCGCTCCGCCGTCCATGTCCCGGTCGCTGACGAAGACCAACCGGGACCCGTCCGGGCTCCAGGAGACGTCGGTGTCATCGAAGTCGCCGTCGGTGATCTGCCGAGCCTCCGGCAATGTGTGATCCTTGGTTGTTGCAGAGCGCTCGGCGGACTCGGCCGCCTCGCTCGCTTCCGCGAGTTCGTCGAGGGCATCCAGAGCGGGTACGTCGAGGACGAACAGGTGGTTGGGCCGGTCGTTGGTGTAGCCGACCCCATCTCCGCGGTAGGCCAGCTTGGTGATCAGCCGCGGGGCCTCGGACTCGGCGTCGATGTCGTCGTCCGTCCCGTACCGCCCCTGCTCCGGAACCCGAGCGGCGAACGCGATCCGTCGCGAGTCCGGGCTCCACCGGGGCGCGCCGGCACCGAGCGGGGCGTCGGTGAGGGCGACCGGCTCCCCTCCGCCGACCTCTACGACGTAGAGCTGCGGCTTGGCTTCCTTCGCCGCGCGGAGAAAGGCCACCAGTGCACCGTCCGGGCTTATCGCTGGACCGGTGTCGCGATGGCCGCGGGTCAGCCGGCGCGGAGGCCCCGAGCCGTCCAGCGGTACGGACCAGAGTCCGCCCACGTACTCGTTGCTGTCGAGGTCCGGCCGGATGACGGAGACGATCGCGAGGCTGCCGTCGGGATGCAACGTGGGCGTGGCGCACATGGCGAGCAGGTCAAGGTGTTCGGGGCGCATGGCCACCGAACCTAGCCCGCCCGCTGAGCCGCCCCGTGAGCGCATTCGGCCGGTTCGTGAGGGACCCAGCTCAGCTCGCTGTGCTCGGCTGGATCAGGTCAGGGGTACGACGTCGGGGGCGCCCATCCGGGCGGCGTCAGCCGTCTCGTCATCGGGCATCTGCTGGCTCTCCAGTTCGGCGGCGACCCGCAGCCCGTAGTGCTCGATCTCGATCGCAATCTGCTCCGCGCTCCAGCCGAGGACCGAACCCATCAGCGCCGCGGCCTCAGCGCAGGCACCGATCCCGCGGTCGAAGGTCTCGATCGAGATGTGCGTACGACGGGTCAGTACGTCGTCGAGGTGCCGGGCGCCCTCGTGCGAGGCGGCATAGGCGATCTCCACCCGCAGGTAGTCCGCTCCGGCCAGCGGCTTACCGAGCGACGGCTCGGCGGCCACCAGGTCGAGCAGTTCGGTGATCAGCGACCCGTACCGGTGCAGCAGGTGTTCGATCCACACCTCGTGCAGTCCCGACCGATCGGCCAGCTCGTGCCGGGCATTCCACAGGGCCTGGTAGCCCTCGGCGCCGAGCAGCGGCACGTTCTGCGTGCACGACGGCGGCACCCGCCGGTCCAACACCGTCCCCAGCCCGTGCACCGCTTCGTCGACCGCGTCCTTGGCCATGATTCGGTACGTCGTGTACTTACCGCCGGCCACCACGACCAACCCCGGAACCGTATGCGCCACAGCGTGTTCGCGGGATAGCTTCGACGTGGCCTCCGACTCTCCGGACAGCAGTGGGCGCAGACCGGCGTACACGCCCTCGACGTCGGCTTCGGTGAGCGGCTGTTCGAGGACCTCGTTGACATGCCGGAGCAGGTAGTCGATGTCGCTGGCACTGGCCGCGGGATGGGCCTTGTCCAGCGCCCAGTCGGTGTCCGACGTGCCGAGAATCCAGTGCCGCCCCCACGGAATGACGAACAACACCGAGGTCTCGGTGCGCAGGATCAGCCCGGACTTCGAGCGGATCCGATCCCGCGGTACGACCAGGTGGATGCCCTTGCTGGCCCGCACGTTGAACTGCCCGCGCTCTCCGGCCAGCGCCTGGGTCTCGTCCGTCCAGACCCCGGTCGCGTTGACCACCTGACTGGCCCGGATCGAGATCTCCCGGTCGGACTCGAGATCGCGTACGACGGCGCCGGTCACTCGCTCGCCCTGGCGCAGCAGCCCGACCACCCGGGTACGGGAGGCGACCAGGGCTCCGTACGCGGCGGCCGTCCGTGAGATGAACATCGTGTGCCGGGCGTCGTCGACCTGGGCGTCGTAGTACTGCAGTGCCCCGATCAGCGCGTCCTTGCGCA
>JACCTM010000264.1 GCA_013812385.1 Geodermatophilaceae bacterium
CGATGACCTCGGAGCCAACCTCGGAGATGACCCCGCTGCACTCCAAGCCGGGGACGTCCGAGGCACCGGGCGGCGGCGGATAGTGGCCTTGGCGCTGCATGATGTCGGCGCGGTTGACCGCACTGGCCGCGACGTCGATGACCACGTCGCGCGGTCCGCAGGTCGGGTCATCGACCTCGGCCCAGGTCAGGACCTCGGGTCCGCCGAAGGACGGCAGGGTAATGGCGTACACGTGGCCCAACCTAAGTCCCTGCAACCGCGATCATGGAGCTAGCACCAGATCTGGGGTGGAAAAGTGGTCACAGCTCCATGATCGCGGGGGTGGGCTCCAGGAAGCCGCGCAGGAGGGCAGCGGTTCCAGCCAGGTGCTGGGTCATCGACTGTCGGGCCGCGGCCGGATCACCATCGAGCACCGCCTCGACGACGGCTCGGTGCTGGACGTTGGAGTTGCCGATGTTGACCGGCAGCCGGGGGATGGCATCGAGCAGGTCGTTGACCTCTGCGCGGACATCCGCGACATACCCGGCCAGAACCGGCAGACCAGCAGCCTCGGCGATGGCCAGATGCAGTCGCGAGTCGATCGGCCGGTAGTCCTCGATCGAGACGGCGCAGGATTCCTCCAGCAACCAGCGCAGTTGGGCACCGACGGCCGGGTTGAGATCCCGGGTGGCGGCCAGCTCCGCGGCGCCGACCTCCAATACCCGACGCAGATCGAGAACGTCGGAGAGCCGCTCGCCGATCTCAGGCAATGCGGCCGCGTCCCCAGCAGAGGGCAGCGCGGGTTCGGGTCGGCGGCGCATGAACGTCCCACCACCGCGTCCCCGCACGGACTCGAAGTAGCCTGCCTCGACCAGGGAGCGAAGCGCTTCGCGCAGCGTTTCCCGGGCGACACCGAGCGCTGCGGCCAACTCACGTTCACTGGGCAGCCGCTCACCCGGATTGATCACGCCGAGCTTGCCCGCCTGCAGAAGTCGTTCGACGGTCTCCTCGAAGGTCTGGCCGGTGCGGATCGGCCGGAAGACCGGACTGTCGACCAGGCGCCTCCCGGCGCCGGGCATCTTCCCGGCCATCGGTGCAGTATGCCCAGAAGTCGCCATCGGTCAGGGTGAGAAAGCTACGTACTTGGTCTCCAGGAACTCCAGCAGCCCGTCATGGGCGCCTTCCCGGCCGATGCCACTCTGCTTCATCCCGCCAAAAGGTGCGGCCGGGTCGCTGATCACGCCGCGATTGATGCCGACCATGCCGCATTCCAGCCGTTCGCTGATCCGCAGTCCGCGGCCGAGATCACCGGTGTAGAGGTAGGCGACCAGGCCGAAGGGAGTGTCGTTGGCCTTGCGTACGGCTTCGTCCTCGGTGCTGAAGGTGACGATCGGGGCAACCGGCCCGAAGATCTCCTCGGTCAGGCAGTCGGCATCGTCGGAAACGTCGACCAGAACCGTCGCCGGGTAGAAGAACCCATCCCGGGCCGGGCGTTTCCCGCCGACCAGTGCCCGCGCCCCGCCGGAGATTGCCTCGGTCACCAGGCGGTCGACCTTCTCGACGGTCGCTTGGTTGACCAGCGGGCCGAGCTGCACGCCGTCATCGTCGCCGCGGCCCATCGTCATTGCGCCCATCTTCCCGGCCAGCATCTCGGCGAAGCGGTCGGCCACGGAGGCCTCGACGTAAAACCGGTTCGCGGCCGTACAGGCTTCGCCGCCGTTGCGTAGCTTGGCCAGCATCGCGCCCTCGACCGCTGCTTCCAGATCGGCGTCGGCGAAAACCAGGAACGGCGCGTTGCCACCGAGTTCCATCGAGGCGTTCACGACGTTGTCGGCGGCCAGCTTCAGCAGGCCTTGGCCGACCTTGGTGGAACCGGTGAAAGACAGCTTGCGGACCCGGAAGTCGGCCAATGCGGTCTCCGAGAGCGGCGCTGCCTTGCTGGACGGCAAGACGTTGACGGCACCGGCTGGCAGCCCGGCCTCGACCAGGATGTCGGCGATGAGCAGCGCGGTCAGTGGCGTCTCGGCTGCCGGCTTGAGAATGGTCGGACAGCCGGCGGCGATCGCCGGTCCCCACTTGCGGGTGGCCATGGCGGCGGGAAAGTTCCACGGCGTGATCAGCAGCGCGACGCCGACCGGCTGACGGGTCACCAGGATCTTGTTGGTCCCCGCCGGCGCGGTCGTGAAGTTGCCGTCGATGCGTACGGCTTCCTCGGCATACCAACGGAAGAACTCGGCCGCGTAGGTCGCCTCGGCTTTGGCGTCGGCGAGCGCCTTGCCGTTCTCGCGCACCATCAGCAGGGCGATGTCCTCCACCCGCTCGGTCATCATCTCGAAGGCGGTACGGAGGATCTCCGCACGTCGGCGCGGTGGCATCGCCGCCAACTCCGGCAGCGCGGCGTAGGCCGCGTCGATCGCAGCGTGCGCATCGTCGGCGGTGGCGTCGGCGACCGTACACAGCGTTGATCCGTCAGCCGGGTCGGTCACGTCGAACCGATCACCTCCGGACGCGGCGACCCACTTCCCGCCGATCAGCAGATCGGTGGGTACCGGGCAGGACAGGCCGGCAATCGTTTCGGTTGTCATGCGTTCCAGCGTCCCAGCGACGGAGCCGATCGACCAGTCGAATGCAGTGCCCGGCAAAGCCTCATTCGCCGACTGGCCAGTGCTCGACGGCGACTCCACTCACCGGAAAGTCCTTGGGGTTGCCGGTAGCCAGCACTGCGTGCAGACGTACGGCGGCTGCGGCGATCAGGCAGTCGGCCTGCCACAGTGTGACGCCGCGGCCCGCGGCCTCCCGTCGCCAACGCCCCGCCTGCCACCCGTCGACTTCGCTGATCGACGCGATCACCATTCCGTCGAAGAGTCGACGTGCCGCGTCATGCTCGCCCCCGCGCAGGCCACGAACGATCTCCTCGACGTTGATCGCGGTCGTGCCCGGAACGTCTCCGGAGGCGCGCAGGAGCTGTACCCGACGCACCGCCGGTCTACCTCGGAGAAAGTCGATCAGGACGGTTGAGTCGAGCAGGCACAGCACACTCAGCCGCCGCGTCGCGAGTCGCCGCGTCGCTGCTGGCGGACCCACTCCGCGGGGTCTTTGTCCCACTCGTGGCCGTCGTCGGCGATGGACCCAGCTGCAGTCTCCAGCTGCTCCCAGCGCAGCTCCGTGCGAATCGCCCGCTCGATGGCCGTGCGTACAAAGGCGCTCCGGCCGCGGTGGCCGGCCAACGCGTCGACCTTGGAAACGAGCTCGTCGTCGAGCTCTATGTGCATACGCATGTGCAAAGGTTAGCCCAAAGCGAGCGGAGACGCTTGCCGATCAGGAAGCGGACTTCTGCTTCTCGCGGGCGCGGAGATCCTTGCGAAAGATCTTGCCGCTGGCCGCCTTCGGGATCGCATCGAGGAATTCGACGTGCCGCACCTTCTTGTGCGGCGCGACCTTGCTGGTCACGAACTCCATCACCTGCGCTGCGGTCAGTTCCTGGCCCGGTACGGGAACGACGAACGCCTTGGGGGCCTCGCCGCCTTCCTCGTCCGGCACACCGATCACGGCGGCGTCGGCGATCGACGGGTGACTGAGCAGTACAGCCTCGAGTTCGGCCGGAGCCACCTGGTAGCCCTTGTACTTGATCAGCTCCTTGACCCGGTCGACGATCCAGAAGAATCCGTCGTCATCGACCAGCGCGACATCGCCGGTGTGCAGCCAGCCGTCCTCGTCCAACGTCGCCGCTGTGGCCTCGGAGTTGTTCAGATAGCCCTTCATCACCTGCGGCCCGCGTACCCAGAGTTCGCCGCGTTCGCCCTCGGCAGCCTCCTCGCCGGTCTCCGGGTCGACCAGCATGGATTCGGTGTTGGGCAGCGCAACGCCGACGCAGCCGCGCGGCGCGTCCACCGCGTCCGGGGTGGCGTGCGACACCGGAGAGAGCTCGGTCATGCCGTACCCCTGACAGACCCGCAGGTTCAGCCGTCGTTCGCACAGCTCGGCCAGCTCCTGATCCAACGGAGCGGCCCCGGAGAAGATCACCTGAACCGAGGAGAGGTCGTAGTTGTCCACGATCGGATGCTTGGCAAGCGCCAGAACCATCGGCGGAGCCGCGTACACCCGGGTGACTTTGTGTTCTTGGATCGCGCCGAGGAACTGCTCGAGGTCGAACCGCGGCAACGTGACCAGGGAGGCACCCATGGACAGCCCGATGTTCATCAGCACGGTGAGGCCGTAGATGTGGAAGAACGGGAGTACGGCAATGATCCGCTGGTTCTCGTCGACGTCGAAGAGCGGCTCGCACTGACGGATATTGGCCACCA
>JACCTM010000281.1 GCA_013812385.1 Geodermatophilaceae bacterium
GGTGGCCACGATCAGCACGGCGGAGACCACGCTGAGCACCAGGAACACGATCAGGTCCCGCTTGTGCGGCCGGGCGAAGCCGAGGATCCGGCGCAGCGTCTGCACCGAGAACTTGCGGCGCTCCTCGCTTTGGTTCATGGCGTGGTGCAGCGACATCCAAGCAGTGACTTCCATGCTCATCAGGGGGCTCTTTCGGCGTCGGCGGTCAGCTGCACTCCCTGGTGGAGCGTGGCAGGTGGGTCGGACAGGTTCGCCGGGGCGAATGATCCGCCGGGCACAGACGGCTGTCGACTCCGATTCAGCCCGAGTGGCCCGGCTGCGCAGACCAGATGTCGCAGGAAAGTAGGGAACACGCCCCGCACGTCCTCGGCGTACCTACGACATCTGCACCCGCACACCACTGATGTCGCAGGATTGCAGGCGACACGCCCCGCACGTCCTCGGCGTACCTACGACATCTGGACCTGGGCGGTCAGGGGTCGTCCGGGCTGATCCGGATCGCTGGGTGAGCCGGATCGTCGTAGCGCAACACGACATCGGCGCAGCGGACCGGATCGACCGCCAGGTCGTAGGTGTCAAAGGCCGGCAGCGTCCACTGCCAGTCCTCGGGCGTACGGCGGCGCCGAGCCGCTGCGCTGAGGGCCAAGTGGATCGTCGCGTCGAAGGACAGGCCGCGGCCGAGCAGCAGTTCGCCGCTGATCAAAAGGACGGTGCCTGGCTCGGCCCGCCGCGCCGGATCTCGAGTGGCCCGGTTGGTGATCGGATCGCGCAGTGACGGCAGGAAGGTGCCGCTGCCGCCTGGTCCCACCGGACCCAGCACCTCTCGATCCAAGGCGTCGGTGTCCAACCAGCCGGAGGCAAAGGACTCCAGATCGGTACGGCCGTACTGCAGTCGCAGCGCCGCGTCCCGCCAGAAGGTGTCGGTCCGGACATGGACGGCTGGTCGGCCCAGCGTTCGCAGTGGCTCGACCAGCGACGCGGCGAGCGAGCCGGGATCGCCCGCGCGCGGGCCGTCGACTGCCACCCGCAACGCCGTACCCGGTACGTCGAGGGCAACCAGAACGGCGGCCAACTGGCCCGGCAGAGCAGTAGGGTCCGCCGGTCGGAAACTCGGCTGCGAAGGCGGGCGGCGGCGAGGCGTCATGTCCGCAGCTTCCGGCACCACCGCAGCCTCAGGCGCTCGACCGATGGTCAGGGCCCGGTCGCGCCGTCAATGCGCTCACGCAGGAAATCGGCGTGTCCGTTGTGCCGGGCGTACTCCTCGATCATGTGCAGGTAGATCCAGCGCAGGCTGATGTCCTCGCCGGAGCGCGAACGTCCGAGGATCGTGTCCAGGTCCGCGGTCCGGGCGCAGAAGGTCCTCGACCGCTCGACACAGCGGCGGAATGTGGCGACGTCGTCAGCGACCACCGCCTCCTCGAGCCGGTCGAAGTCACCGTCTGGATCGTCATCGGAGTAGAAGATCGGGGCGACCGCACCGTCCTCCAAGTCGTTGTTGAACCAGCTCTCGACCTCGGCCATGTGCCGGACCAGACCGAGCAGGGTCAGCGTCGACGGCTCGCACGACCGGGTCTTAAGTTGCTCTGCGGACAGGCCCGAGCATTTCCGCAGCAGGGTGTCGCGGTGGAAGTCCAGCCAGCCGTCGAGCATCGGTCGTTCGGAGCCACGCAGCGGTGGATCGGATCGTTGCGTAGCGAACGCGTCCTCAGATGTCGTCATGGGCGGAGACGCTAGGCGCAAGATCTGACCAAGGGCGACTGCCTTGTTTCCTCCGCCGTCTTCTCTCAAAATCGTGAGCGCCTGAGGCCCAGCCGCACTAGACCCAAGGCGCTCACGATCAAGGGCGGTCGATCCAGTGAGCCATTCTCAGTCCGTCATCATCCGAGGCGAGGGCGTTGGCGAGGTAGTCCAGGGCTGCCAAGACTGCCGCACTGTCGGGCACCCGGTGACCAGCGGCGGTCGGTCCCGCTCCCACCTTGATTCCGACGTCGTCCGAGCCGAGTACGGCGAAGGCATCCTCGTCGGTGACATCGTCACCCAGGTAGACGATCGCCGCGGCACCAACCTCGTCGGCCAATCGCCGCAGCGCCACCCCCTTGTCGGCCTGCACGACCGTTATCTCTACGACCTCCTTGCCGACCTTGACCGTACGACCTTCGACCGAGCCCGGACCGGCAATGGTCGCCTCGCGCACTGCCACCGCAGCGTCCCGATCCAGCATTCGCCGAGTGTGGACGGAGGCACTCACCGGCTTGATCTCGAGGAAGGCCCCGGCATACGGGGCCAGGAGTGCGCGCAACTCCTCCACCAGACCGTCCCGCGGACCGAACAACGACGGGCCGGCCGGGCTGCCGTACTCCGCGCCATGACTGCCGATCAAGAAGACACCTGCAAGCCGCCCGACCCGCTCGGCCAGGTCGAGGAATCCCCGACCGGACATCACCGCGACGCGGACCCCTGGGAAGTCGGCCAGGCGCAACAGGATCGGCAGAGCACCGTCAATGAGCCGAGCCGCTGCCGGGTCGGGCACGATCGGGGACAGCGTGCCGTCGAAGTCGGTCACCACGAGCAGGGGCCGGCGGTTGGCGATGCCGGTCAGGGCCGAGGCGACGTCGGTCAGGGCCGAGGTCACGTCCATCAGCCCCAGGTCGGATCGGTCTGGCTGTCAGTAATGACGTACCTGTACCGACGTGCCCACGGGCCCCAGCCGGGCTGTGCTGCTCACAGCGTCACGACGTGCCAGCCGAGGTCGACGCCTCGGCCTCGAGAGCGTCGAAGAAGGACTGCGCCCAGTGGTCCAGGTCGTGCCCGAACAGGTGCCGGCGCAACGCTCGCATCCGCCGCTTACGGTCCGCGGGGGGGTCGAACAGGGCTCGGGCCAATGCGTCCTTCACCCCGTTGATGTCATGCGGATTGACGAGATAGGCCTGTTTAAACTCGGCTGCAGCACCGGCGAATTCGGACAGCACCAGGGCCCCGCCGAGGTCGCCGCGAGCGGCGACGTACTCCTTCGCGACCAGGTTCATCCCGTCGCGGTACGGCGTGACGGCCATGACGTCAGCAGCTCGATACAGCGCCGCGAGTTCCTCGCGGGGCATCGACTGGTGCAGATAGTGGACCGCCGGTCCGGCGATGGACCCGAACTCACCGTTGATGTGACCGACCATGCGCTCGATCTCCTCGCGCATCGTGATGTAGTGCTCGACGCGTTCCCGGCTGGGCGTGGCCACCTGCACCAGAACGGTGTCCGGAGCGGTTAGCTTGCCGTCCTGGAGCAGCTCGTAGAAGGCGCGCAGCCGTACCCCGATGCCCTTGGTGTAGTCCAGCCGGTCGACCCCGAGGATGACCCGGTCCGGGTTGCCGAGTTCCTTGCGGATCTCGGCAGCCCGCTCGCCGACCTCCGCCGATGAGGCCAGTTCGTCGTAGCTCTTGGCATCTATCGAAATCGGGAAGGCCCGGGCGGTGACCGTACGGCTGTCCACGGCGACCCTGCCCTGGCTGGGTTTCAGGTCGCACAGGGTCCGCGCCAAGTGCAGGAAGTTGCTCGCCGCCTGCGGTCGTTGGAAGCCGATCAGGTCCGCCCCGAGCAGTCCCTCGATGATCCGGCGCCGGCCAGGAAGCTGCATGAACAGCTCCAGCGGCGGGAACGGGATGTGCAGGAAGAAGCCGATCCGCAGATCGGGACGCAGAGAACGCAGCATCTGGGGCACCAGCTGCAACTGGTAGTCGTGCACCCATACGACTCCGTCCCGACCGGCCACCTCGGCTGCCCTCGCGGCGAACTGCTCGTTGACCGAAACGTAGGTGTCCCACCAGGACCGGTGGTACTGCGGGCGTTCGACCACGTCGTGGTAGAGCGGCCACAGCGAGGCGTTGGAGAACCCCTCGTAGTACCGGGTGATCTCCTCGGCCGACAACGGGACCGGGACGAGCCTGATCCCATCGGCTTCGAAGGGCTCCGGAGCCTCGCCGGGCGCACCCGACCAGCCGACCCAGGCGCCGTTGCGACCCCGGATGAACGGCTCCAGCGCGGTGACCAGACCGCCGGGGCTGCGCTGCCAGGCGGTGGAGCCGTCGGGCTGGGTGACCTGGTCGACGGGCAGCCGGTTGGCCACGATGACGACATCGCTGCCACGTGCAGGGGGAACGGACACGAAAGAAAGCTATCCCGACCGCCTGAGCGGCAAACCCCGCGCGTCGATACGGTCGGTGGATGGGTCCCCTGCAGCGCGTCAAGGTCGTCGAATTCGCCGGCCTCGGCCCGGGTCCGTTCTGCGGAATGATGCTCGCCGATGCCGGTGCTGACGTCGTACGGATCGAGCGGCCGCGGCCCCCGGGCGATGGCATGTCCCGGCTGGTACTCAACCCGGTGCTCGACCGGGGCAAGCGCTCGATCGCCCTGGATCTGCGCGACGAAGCCGACCGCGAGGTGGTCCTACGGCTCCTGGTGCGCGCGGACATCCTGACCGAGGGATTCCGCCCGGGTGTGATGGAGCGCCTTGGCTTGGGTCCGGAACCGGTGCTGGCCGCCAATCCCCGGCTGATCTATGGCCGGATGACCGGCTGGGGACAGAGCGGTCCGTACGCGCACAGCGCCGGCCACGACATCAACTACATCGCGACGACCGGTGCGCTGCATGCCTTTGGGCGACCGGGTGAGCGGCCCGCACCACCGCTGAACCTGCTCGGGGACTTCGGCGGCGGCGGGATGCTGCTGGCCTTTGGCCTGGTGGCGGCGCTGCTGCATGCCGGTCGTACGGGGGTCGGTCAGGTCGTCGACGCCGGAATCGTGGACGGTACGGCGCTGCTGACCGGCATGATTCACGGCTTGCGAGCAGAGGGTGCCTGGCAGGACGAGCGCGGGGTCAACCTGCTCGACACCGGTGCGCCGTTCTACGACGTCTATCGCTGTGCCGATGGTGGGTTCCTGGCCGTGGGTGCCCTGGAGGAGCCGTTCTATGCCGCGCTGGTGACCGGGCTCGGCCTGGTGGGCGACGATCTGCCCAACCGTGCTGATCCTGGGCAGTGGCCGGCGCTTCGGGAGTTGTTCGCGTCCGTGATTGCCGGGCGGACCCGTGACCAGTGGTGGGAAATCTTCTGTGGCACCGACGCATGCGTGGCCCCGCTGCTCGACTGGCAGGAGGCCGTCGCAGACGAGCACAACTCCGACCGTGGTGTGTTCACCGATGTCGACGGTGTGCTGCAGCCGAGTCCGGCGCCAAGGTTCGGTACGACGGTTGCCGGCGAGCCTCGTCCAGCTCCGGCGCATGGCGGCTCCGGCGCGGAGATCCGGCGCGAACTCGGTCTGCCAGTGCCGTGAGTACGCCCCTCGACCTGATCGTGGCCTGGCACGACGCCGTACGAGATCGGGATCTGGAAGCCGTTGCCGGCCTAGTGCATTCCGATGTCGAGGTCGGCGGACCAAAGGGCAGCGGCCACGGAGTGGACCTGATCCGGGAGTGGGTGCAGACCTCGGGCATCGGGCTGGAGATCGAGAGCTTCCTGCAGCGTGGACTCACCTTTGTGGTCGGCCAGGAGGCGACCTGGCCTGATCCCGATGCGGCGGGCGGCCGTACCCAACCGGTTGCCGTCGCGTCGGTGTTCGTCGTACAAGGCGCGCGGATCTCCAAGATCCTGCGCTTCGATGAGGCAGAGGCAGCCCTCGAAGCCGCCGGCTTCCGGAGCACTCCCAACTAACTGGTCACGTTCGTGGGTCCTGGACGGGTTCCACGGACCAGAGGGCTTGCCTCGAGGCGACATCGTCCATCGGAGCATCGGGCACCTCGACTTCGGCGACGACCGGCGGCTCTGCAGGGGCACTGGGGACGTCACTGAACACAGGTGCCTCCGCCCCACCGACGATGATGATCGACGAATCGGTTGTGCTCGGTGCCCCGCGGCCGCGTCCGCCAGCGGCTCCCCGATGTCAGCGCCCGCTTCCGCCTGGGTAATCGGTACCGGTGGGTGCACGTCCAAGCCCGGCGGGATCGGCTGCGGATTGAGCTGCACGTCTGAGCCGAACGGCACGTCTGCCGGAGCGTGATCCGGGGTCGGAAATTGGTCAGGATCGACGGTCGAGACAAAGCCAACCGACGTGTGCGGATCCGATGCCATGACTGGCTCGAATGCGCCGTCCGGTGCTCCGACGTCAACGTCGCCGGTCGGGACAATCCGACTGTCGTGTGCGGATCCGAATCCGACACCGGCTCGAAGGCCCCCGTCCGGCGCGCCGACCGCATTTCCGCCTGCCGCGCCGGCTCCGGAGATGCCGGACTCGAGGTCGAGGCTGGTGAAGTTGGCCACCACCGTGGCGTTGAACCTCACGTAGAGGCCCTCACTGAATTCGAGGTTCGCCTGGCCGGACGGCGTGCTGATCGTCGCGGATCCGGCCGTGAACTCCCCCGGCTGGGTTTGGGAATCGCCGCCCTGGCCGCCTGAGGCCGCGGCGAAATCCGCTGCTGAGGGAAGGGCGCCGGATTCGCGCTGGCCACCCAGTTGGTTCCCCGAACCGCAGGCGGTGGCCAGCGCCAGGATGATGACTGCCGCAGCGATGCGTCTCATTACTTTCCCGTCGGTCTCGAGAATCGCCCGGAAGGGGCGGTGGTGGCAGGACTGTGCGGGAACCCGGTTTAGGCGCGGTATAGCTGCGGTTCCGACCGCATCCGGTCAGCAGAACCAGCCGCCCCAGCGGCCGCTGCGGGTGCGTAGACCGTGCGGACGGTTACGTTCCGGTAACGGTGGAAGGATTACGGGCGCTCCGGACGCTGCAGATGCCGTGCGCCACGATGGACTGCCCCGGGCGGTTCTGGCCGGATGTTTCGCGGTTCTGGTCACCATGGGGTTGCTCGCCTCGTCGTACGGCCCGCTGTTTCCCTTGATCCGGGAGCAGTTCTCGCTGAGTTCGGTCGAGACCGGCTTCCTGGTCTCGGCGTTGCCGGCCGGCTCGATCGTGGCCATCATCGCCTGTGCCCGGCTGCAAGCGCGGGTCTCGACCCGGCTCCTGTTACAGGGCTCGTGCGGCTTTCTGGTCGTTGGCCTGTCCGGGTTGGCGGTGGCGCCCTGGTGGTGGTTGCTGCTGGTCAGTGGGGTGGCTATCGGACTCGGGTACGGCGGCGCGACCACCTTGGCCAACGGGGTGATCGCTGCGGCCTACGACAGCCGGCGTTCGACCTTTCTGCTGAACCTGCAGAACGGCATCTTCGGACTGGGCGCGGTGCTCGGCCCGGTCTGCGTGGCCCTGCTGCCGGACGGTTCCGGACGACTGGCCTGGCTGGGATACATCGCTGGGGCGGTACTGGCGGCCGTACTCTTCGCCGCGCTGCCGTTGACCTCGTTGGCCAGCCCGGAGCAAATGAGCCAGTCCGAGGGACTTTCTCCGGAGAACGTGCGGTGGCGGTGGCGGTGGCCGGGGCGTGGGCCAGGGTCGGGGCGGTTGGGCGGCTTCGCGCTGTTGTTCGCCTGCTTCGTGGCAGTCGAGATCAGCACGGCAGCCTGGGCGACAACGCATCTGGATGCCGTCGGCGCCGGCGCTACGGCGGTCGCGCTGGCCACCTCACTGTTCTACCTGGGCCTGGCCAGCGGCCGCCTCGGTGCGGCGTTGATCGGGCTCCGCGTGGATCCCGGACCGCTGCTGGTGGGCACCACCATCCTTGCCACGGCCGCGCTGGCTCTGACCTACCTCGCTCCATTGGGCGGAGCCGCCTACCTGCTCGTCGGTCTGACCATCGGCCCGGTCTTCCCGACCGGGCTCGCCTGGGTCAGCCACGACCAAGCTCACTCCCGGCATCCCATCGCGACTGTGTTGGTCGTCGGCAACCTCGGCGGCTTCTTGCTGCCACCGGTGGTCGGTGCCGTGATCGCTGTACTCGGCGCACAAGCCGCCCCGTTGCCGATCGCGATAACCTGCGCCCTCGGCGCGGTCGTCGCCGTTGCGCTGGTCCGCGGGGCTCGTCAAAGCCAGTCGGTTCCCGCCTGAGCCGTTCGCCCGTGCTCGCATGGGCATGATGGCGGTCGCGGCCGTCCGAGGCGGGTCGCTTTGCCCGAGCCGGTCCGGGCAGGGTGCCATCTACCGCGCCCAACCGAGCCCATCGCACGGCAGGGTGCCGCCTACCGCGCTACAGCCAGGCGTGTGGCCCGGCTTCGGCCTCACCGTAAGGGTCAGCTGGCGTCACTCGTGCTGGTCGTAGGACAGCGTCAGGGTGTGCGTGCCGTCCTCATGGCGCTCGATCTCGGCCGTGCCGGACAACCCGGTTAGCTCAGCGGTGCCCGACGAGTCCATGATCACAACTTCGGAGCTACCGGCGCCCTGAGCCATATGAGCGTTGTGCCGCAGGATGAAACTTCCCCGCCGCCCGGCCAGGGTCGCCTCGACGCGCTCGTAGCCGGTGTAGGCCGCAGATCCCTGCAGCGCGTGGGCCATGACCATCTCGCCCCGGCTGGTTCCCTCGAGGTCACCGGTGAACCGCTTGACGAACGTCGTCCGTACGATCCGGGCGCCCTCGACGTCCAGCACCTCCTGCTCGTCCCAGCTGTCGAAATCGAACGCGGCGGTGATCTGTGTCGGCATGCCCTATGTCTATC
>JACCTM010000266.1 GCA_013812385.1 Geodermatophilaceae bacterium
TTACCTCGTTCTCACCGAACCGTGGCCGTCGATGCTGCGCACGATCTGGGGCGACGACGACCGATTCAAGGAGACGTACTGGTCGCGCTTTGCCGAGCAGGGTTACTACTTCGCCGGAGACGGGGCAAAGAAGGACGACGACGGTGACGTGTGGCTGCTCGGCCGGGTCGACGACGTCATGAACATCTCCGGACACCGGATCTCCACCACCGAAGTGGAGTCCGCTCTGGTGTCACATCCGAAGGTCGCCGAGGCCGCGGTCGTCGGGGCGACCGATCCGACCACCGGCCAGGGCATCGTGGCCTTCGTGATCCTGCGCGGCGGCAACGACGCGGAGGGCGAAGACCTGGTCAAGGAACTCCGCAACCACGTAGGCAAAGAGATTGGGCCGATTGCCAAGCCGCGCCAGATCATGATCGTGCCGGAGCTACCCAAGACCCGCTCGGGCAAGATCATGCGCCGGTTGTTGCGCGACGTTGCCGAGAATCGCGACCTGGGCGATGTGACGACGCTGGCCGACCCGACGGTGATGAACATGATTGGCGAAGGGTTGAAGTCCGACAAACCCGCGGCCGAGGAGTAACCGGCGCACCGCTGGCAGCTGCCAGCCCAAAGTCAGGCTGCCTGTGGGCAGATGTCGCAGCTTTACAGGTGACGCCGGGCGTGTCCTCTGCAGACCTCCGACATCAGTTCGCGGGCGTCGGAGATGTCGCAGCGTTGCAGGTGACGCGCCGGGCGTGTCCTCGGCCGAGCTACGACATCAGCGCCGTGCGAGCCGGGGCTAGGGTCGGCGGCCATGCCTGTTGCTCGGTCCGGTGCCGCTGCCCGGCGCGGCCGCGATCCGCTTGCCGGCCTGCTGGAGCTGGACGGGGTCGCCGAGGCCGCGAACCAGGCGCGGCAGGCCATCGACCGGCTGCTGGTTCACCCGGTCCTGCGGCGGCAGATCCCTGCGGTGGCCGCTGAGTCCACCCTGCGTGGTGCCCGGGCCGCGGCGGCTTTGTCTGGCGTGGACATCGCGCTGTCCGAGCTCCGCTCGTCTGAGGCGACCGACCCCGTCGTACGTGGCGCCGTACGCGCGTACGCGGCACTCGGTCCGATGGTCGCGACCTGGCCGCGCGCTCCCGGACAGGTCCTGGCCCGGCTGCACGCGCTGGCCGCGGCGGATCTGGCTGCTCCCGACGAGCTCGGCCGTCCGCAGCCACGCGCTGAGGTCGGCCAACGGCTCAGCGGACTGGGGCAACTCGTCTCCGAAGCGACCAGCACGCCCGGCGTCATCCTCGCCGGAGTCGTTCACGGCGAGTTGGCGGGGTTGGCCGCGTTCGGGTCGGCCGACCGGGTTGTGGCCTTGGCCGCGGCCCGGCTGACGATGCGATCCCTCGGGTTGGACAGCAACGCGGTGTCCGTACCGGAGGTCGGTGTCCTGGAAAGCGGGGCCGATTATTCGACGCTGCTGGCCGGGTTCCTCAGCGGTAGGCCAGACGGCCTCGGTGACTGGTTGCGCTGGTGGTCAGCCGCGGTGGTCTTGGGTGCCCGGGAGGGCCTGGCCATCTGCGAGGCGTTGGCCCGCGACCGCACTAACTGACCGCACTATCTCCGGAGAATGTCAGCTCAGCAGTCCCGCTCCGCACCATCTCCGGAGAAAGTCCCGAACTCAGCTGCCGCCCACGGGTTGCGGACAAGAAACGGCGCCCCACCGAGGCGGGGCGCCGTCAGGCACGGTATGCCGGGCTACCAAGCGTGCACCTCTGAATCGCGGAGTTCGCCTGCATGGCAGAGCCGCTCCGGAGTGCCTCTCGTGGCCGGTCGCGCGTGGGTACCTGGTGTGCCGTGCGCGGAGCGGTCCACGTAACCGTGAATCGGTCCGCTCCTACTTTGTACGCCGTGTCCCGATGTGGCACAAGAGCTCCCACCAAGTTTGAGTGAGTCCAGAAACCACTCAGAACGACGTGCGCAAAGCTGTCAGTGCGGGGCGAGCGCAAGACCGGCCAGTGCTACGACGCCCACGGCGGCGAAAGCGACGACAGCTCCGACGAGCCAGGCCCCGGTCGTCATGGTCACGGCGAAGGCCAGCAGGACGACGGCGACCGGTCCGCTGATCGACAGGACCGTCCCGATTCGACGGTTGCGGGCCGCCCGGGCATCTCGGGGTGCCCGCGTCGGCAGCCGAGCCCCCTGACCGAACAGCACGGCCGACACCGTGATCGCAGCGACGGCCAGCCACGCGGCCACGGTCACGAAGGTGTCGGACATGATGATCTCAGGCTGGCCGATCCCTGCGTTTGGCTGCATACCAAGCGATTCCGGCTACGGCTGCCCCGATTCCGATGGCCGCGCCGGTCACCACAGGGCTACGGCTGGGGCCGAATCGGGAGCGCAGCGCCACCGGCTTGGTGAACACGAGTACCGGCCATCCGCGATCGAGTGCGATCTTGCGCAGTGCGCGGTCGGCATTCACGGCGGTCGGATGTCCGACGACTTCGAGCATCGGCAGATCGGTGCTCGAGTCGCTGTAGGCATAGCATTCGGCCAGGTCGTAGCCACGCTCGACTGCCAGATCTAGGATCGCCGCAGCCTTGTTGGGCCCATAGGCGTAGTACTCGATCTCGCCGGTGTACTTGCCTGAGTCGACGACCATCCGAGTCGCGATGACGTGATCCGCCCCGACCATCTCACCGATCGGGCCGACGACCTCCAGACCGCTGCTGGAGACGATGACCACCTCTCGGCCCTCGCTGCGATGGGCTTCGATCAGTTCGGCCGCTTCCTCGTACACCAGCGGTTCCATGATCTCGTGCAGCGTCTCATGCACGATGTCGTGCACTTGGGCGACATCCCAGCCGGTACACATCGCGGTGATGTGTTTGCGCATCCGTTCCATCTGTTCGGCATCTGCCCCGGACACCATGAAGACGAGTTGGGCGTAGGTGGACTTCAACACCGACCGGCGGTTCATCAGACCGCCGTCAAAGAACGGGCGGCCGAAGGCGAGGGTGCTCGACTTGGCGATGATCGTCTTGTCGAGATCGAAGAAAGCGGCAGCCCGGCCCACGCGACGAGCTTAGGACTCAAGGATCGGGCACGACGCTGCCGCGCCGGGGGATCGCCGTGTCCACAACCCCTTCCGGTTGTCCACAATCCGGCCGGCAGGTGCTGCGCGGGTCGGTACAGGTGCTCAGCTTGGCAGGTGCCCGTGCGTCGAGATCAGCCTGCGCGCTCGGGCGAGGATGGCCGGCTACTGGTCGTCGGACCAGCCACTGACGTACGCGAGGAGGTCCTACGCCTTGCCGCCACCGCCGGAATTCTCGCCCGGGCGATCGAGGCAGCAGAACTGACCGCGGCCATCTGGTCGGGTCCGAGTCTGGTCGTCATCGATGCCGACTGTGCCGACCAGGTGTCTTCGGTTGCACTGACCCGCCGTTCTGGACTGGTGATCGCGACGACGAGCCGCCCTAACGCCGATGTCTGGTCCGCGGCCGTGTCCATCGGTGTGGAACACGTGCTCGAACTCCCAGCCGGACAGGCCTGGCTCGTCGACCGGCTGGCCGATGCTGCGGGCCGAACGGAGCCACTCGGGGCCCTGATCGCGGTAATCGGCGGCTGCGGCGGCGCGGGAGCCAGCACGTTGGCGGCTGCGCTGGCCGTCAGCGCCGCACGCTCGGGCCATCAGCCCGTACTGCTCGGCGCCGACCCCTGGGACGGTGGAATCGACATCACCCTTGGCGCTGAGGAGGTATCCGGCCCTCGCTGGCCCGATCTCGCCACCGTCTCCGGCCGGCTCTCGACGGCGGCGATCCTGGACGGCTTGCCACAGGCTCACGGCGTGCGCTTTCTGAGTTCGGCTCGAGGTCAAGCC
>JACCTM010000270.1 GCA_013812385.1 Geodermatophilaceae bacterium
CCGACGTCAGCGAAGAGGTCGGCGAACCGGTGGACCCGTCCGGCGCGAGCGAGCCGGTGGACTCCGAGCAAGCCGCGCTGTCGCTGCTCCGCGACGAACTCGGTGCGCAGCCTGTCAATGGACAGCGCTGAACCGGGCAACGCTGAACCGGGCAACTCAGAAAACGTGGGCTAGCCGATGAAGGTCTTCCCTCTTTTCGCTCGAGAGCCGATACCTCGACTGAGTGCCTCAGGTGCGTCCGTCTCGTAGGGCGCTGCTCGCCTTGTCAATGCGCCGCTGTCGGGTCTCCGGCGTCTTGGCGTCCTCGATCGAGAGCACGATCCGTCGTCGATTGCTGTATGAGAGTCCGTCGAAGAAGGCGCTGGCCTGCTGGTCAGTGCCCAGGGCGACGGTGAAGTCCGCCGGGACACTCACCTCACGAGGCTCGGTGTCGAGTTCGACGTCGATGTCCACCTCGTCCCCGGCTTGTACGCCGGCGCCAGTGCGAACTTCCGCGCTGATGCCGAGCATGAACCGCCCGCCCATCGAACCCACGCTGCTGCGGTAGGTGTAGCCGTTGATCGTGACCCGTACGGCTGGTCGTTTGCCCGACCTCAGGCCCTCGACGACTTCCTGGGGGACCTCGACCCCGGTGGCGGTCTTCCCGCCCAGCTCGACAGTCGCGCGAAATCTCATGCCCTGATCCTGCCTCAGCAAAGGTGGTTTTCTCCTGAACCCGGAGCTGGACGTAGCCGGGCTCAGGCCCGCAGAGGTCGAGGGGCGGTTGAGCCAGCGCGACTTCGAGCTGGCCAGGCAGATCTCGGCGGCAGCGCGCGAGCTGGGTGTGTCCGCTGACCCGACCGCCGTACAGGCCGAGGCGCGCGTCGCGGCGGTGAGCGCCGCGGGCGGGCACCTGGTCACCGACCAGCCCCGCATCCGGATGGTGGGTTCTGGCCGACACCGAGGGCATGAGGCCTGCGTGGCCACCTGGATGGATCGCGACTGAGCCTCGCAGCCACCTGAGGTTGAGCCGATCACTTGCAACGTCGGGGAACCCGGCTGCCGTTCGCCGCGTCAGTCATGGCGAATCTGAATCCGATGACAACTGATCCGAGAGCCCGACGTTCGCCGGCGGTACGGGTAGCCGTCCTCGTACTCTGCGCGCTGATCGGACTGCTGGCGGTCCGGGTTCTGCGCACATCAATCATCGAAAACTGGAGGCCGGACTACATCCGGCACGCCCTGTTCCTGTGCTGATCCTGGCCGCATCGCTGTCGGCGATCTGCTTGGCGCGGCCTATACGGTTCCCTTCAACGTGATCGACGCCCGATCGCTGTCACCGCCGTTGGCGCCATCGTCTATCTGATCTTCGCGGGCAGGAAAGAGCCGGTCTCGTACTGATCGCGCGCGTCCCCGGCTAGGGCGGGGCGGCTGCGCACTACCCTGACCGGCATGCAACCTGGTGGCGTTCCCGACATGCAGGCGCTGATGCAGCAGGCCGCGCAGATGCAGGCGCAGCTGATGGCTGCTCAGGAGGAACTGGCCGACACCGAAGTCACCGGGTCGGCCGGCGGTGGTCTGGTTCGCGTCACGATGACCGGCTCGGGTGAGCTCACCGCGGTGACGATCGACCCGAAGGCGGTCGACCCCGAGGACGTCGAGAGCCTGCAGGATCTGATCGTGGCCGCCGTACGGGATGCCAGCCGGCAGGTCGCCGAGTTGGCCAGCCAGACCATGGGACCTCTCGCCGGTGGGCTCGGCGGGCTGGGCCTGCCAGGGATGTAGGCGGATGTACGAAGGTGCGGTCCAGGATCTGATCGACGAGCTGGGCCGGTTGCCCGGTGTCGGCCCCAAGAGCGCTCAGCGGATCGCGTTCTTCATTCTCGCCTCGGAGGCCACCGACATCACTCGGCTGGCCGCCGCCTTGAACCGGGTGCGTGACGAGGTCAGGTTCTGCACCACCTGCGGCAACGTCGCCGAGGCCGATCAGTGCAAGATCTGCCGGGATCCGCGTCGGGCCCTGGACGTGATCTGCGTCGTCGAGGAGCCCAAGGATGTCGTCGCCATCGAACGCACCCGCGAGTTCCGCGGTCGCTATCACATCCTCGGGGGGGCGATCAGCCCGATCGACGGGATCGGTCCCGAGAACCTGCGGATCCGCGAGCTGATGGCCCGGCTGGCCGACGGCGGGATCAAGGAGTTGATCCTGGCCACCGATCCCAATCTAGAAGGCGAGGCGACCGCCACCTACCTGGCCCGGATGGTGGCACCGATGGACATGATCGTGACCAGGCTGGCCAGTGGGTTGCCGGTCGGCGGGGATCTCGAGTACGCCGACGAGGTGACCCTCGGGCGGGCCTTCGAGGGCCGCCGAAGCGTCACCGCCTGAAACGCGCAAACAGCCGGTTGTGTAGCGAACCGCCCCTATTGATCGCGCCAAAGAGCCGGTTGTGTAGCGAACCGGAGCTATCACGAGCAGTCCGGTCGGCAGATAAAGGTCTGGTCTCGGAGGCCTGGCATGGGTCGCGGCGAGACGACCGGGCGGATATGGTCCGGGCCTCAACCGGAGTGCCCCCCGGGCCAACGGTCATGCCTGTCCGAAGGCGTGCTCGACGGCGCGAAGCAACGATGCTGAAAAGGCAGGTATCTACATGCACGGACCCAAGAAGCGGCTGACCGCCATCGCGGCGGTCTCCATCGCCGCTTTGGCTCTCTCGGCATGCGCGGACAGTGAGCGCGAGCCCACCACCGAAGGGGGCGGCGGCGGCACGTTCGTCTTCGGTGCGGCCGGCGACCCAGGCACGCTGGACCCTGCTTTCGCGACCGACGGCGAGACCTTCCGCGTCACCCGGCAGATCTTCGAGGGACTGCTCGAACCCGGTGAGGGTTCTGCCGAACCGCAGCCCGGTCTGGCCGATTCCTACGAGGCCAGTGACGACGGCCTGACCTACAC
>JACCTM010000273.1 GCA_013812385.1 Geodermatophilaceae bacterium
GCTTGGTCATCCGCTCGATCGCCTTGAGCATCCGGTGCTCGCGGGGCTCGGCCAGCGTGACCGCCACGCCCTCGCGCCCCGCCCGTCCGACCCTGCCGATCCGGTGGATGTAGGACTCCGGATCCGACGGGACGTCGTAGTTGACCACGTGAGTGAGCTGATCGATGTCCAGGCCGCGGGCGGCGACGTCGGTGGCCACGATCAGATCGGCTGTGCCGCCGCGTAGCCGTCCCATCACCCGATCACGCTGGGCCTGGTCCATCCCGCCGTGCATCGCCTCGGCCCGGTAGCCGCGGCCATTTAGTTGTTCGGCCAGGTGGTCGACTTCGGCCCGGGTACGGCAGAAAACGAGCGCGGCGGTGGGTGCCTCGATGTCCAGGACCCGGCCCAGGGCCGCTGGCTTGTGTGCCCGGGCGACGATGTACGCGCTCTGCCGTACGAGGGGCGCCTCCCCCTCAGCGGTCGATTCGCGGCCCATCTGGATCCGGCTGGGATCGCGCAGGTGCTTGCGGGCGATCTTGTCGATCCGAGGCGGAAGTGTCGCTGAGAACAACACGGTCTGCCGAGTCTTCGGCGTCTCAGTCAGGATCGCTTCGATGTCCTCGGCGAAGCCCATGTCGAGCATCTCGTCGGCTTCGTCGAGGACCACGGTCTCCAGCTGGTCCAGGCGCAGGGTCTTGCGGGCGATGTGGTCCAAGGCGCGCCCCGGGGTGGCGACGACGACGTCCACGCCACGTTCGAGGATGCGGAGCTGGCGCACGATCGGCTGGCCGCCATAGATCGGCAGGACCCGGGTACCAAGCTCTCTGCCGTACCGGTGAATGGCTTCGGAAACCTGTACGGCGAGCTCCCGGGTGGGCACGAGGATGAGCGCCACCGGATTCGGCTCCCGGCGATGCGGCGTCATCCGCTGCAACACCGGCAAAGCGAAGGCAGCGGTCTTGCCGGTGCCGGTCGCCGCCTGTCCGAGCAGGTCGCGCCCAGCCAGGATGGCTGGGATCGCCTCGCGTTGAATAGGGGTCGGCTCTTCGTAACCGAGACCGGCCAACGCGCTGAGCAGTTCCGGACGAAGGTCCAGCTCCGCGAAGCCGTCCGGCTCTTCAGGGGGGTACTCGGTCATCGGCATACGAGCGTAGGGCACCGGCATCCACGGTCTTCTGCCCGCGCTCGTAGGGCGCCCGGACACCCTCGTTCCGGGTCGCGTGGCTGCGCCGTGCGGAGATAGCCTCAGTGGGTGCCCGACGTCGCTGTGCCCTTTGTGGCCGACGACGCCAGTACGCCGACGTTCGGGTCGGCGCTCGACGTGCTCTCGCCGCGGTTCTCGGTGGAATCGTCTCCGGCGCGGCAGGTCACGCGAATCTGGCTCGACACCCACGACTGGCGGCTGCACAAAGCCGGAATGGTGCTGGAGCGCACCGAAACACCTGCGAATGATCCCCGGCTCGTGTTGCACGACGCTCAAGGACGTCGGCACACTCAGCCCGCGCGGCAGATCTCGTGGCCCGCCCGGATAGATGCGCTCCCCGAGGGCCTCGTGCGTTCACACATCGAGAGTGTCGTCGGCATTCGCGCCCTCCTGCCCGCGGCTGAGCTGCGCGGCCGGCAACAGGACCTCCGAGTCTTGAACACCGATCGAAAGACGGTGGTGCGCCTGCGAATCGAGTCGTCGGTGCGGTCAGGAGGTGCTGAACTCCCGGACCAACTCTCGGTTTCGGCCGTGCGCGGCTATCAGGATCAGGCCGATCGGGTGATCGCCCGGCTGGGCACCGTGAAGGGCGTTTCCGCTATCGAGGCATCGCTCTACGAACAGGCATTGTCAGTTGCCGGTCGGGCCTTCGGGGACGACGTACCCGAGCCGGTGCAACTGACCGGCTCCATGCCAGCGAGCGCTGCGTTGATCGCCGTTCTGCACGGCTTCCTGTCCACAGTGGAACGAACACTTGACGGGGTTGTCCGTGACATCGACACCGAATACCTGCACGACTTCCGGGTCTCGGTACGGCGTTCGCGATCGACGCTGAAACTGGCCGGTGACGTGCTCGAGTCGGGACCGGCCGAGCAACTCGGTCGAGATCTCAAGTGGCTCGGTGACCTGACCTCCCCCACCCGTGACCTCGATGTGTACGTCTTGGGCTTGCCCGACATGGCGGCCGGCCTGCAATCGGCCGAGCCGGCCGATCTGAATCCCTTTCGTCGGTATCTGCTGGCTCAGCGCCGGACTGAGTTCCGCCGCTTGGTGCGCGCATTGCGCTCAGCCCGATTCCGCAACGCCATCGAACACTGGCGCGCCTTGGGCGTCCTGGCCGAGCCGTCGGAGGTCGGCCACCTCGTAAGCGCCGGGCAACTTGCGGCGCAACGTCTGAGGCAGGCACATCGTCGGGTCACCAAGCGTGGCAGAGCCATCGGGTCCGACTCCGCTCCAGAGGCGCTGCACGATCTGCGAAAGCGGTGCAAGGAGTTGCGCTACCTGCTGGAGATCTTCCGGCCGCTGCACGATCCGGCCACGCACCGAGCCGCCCTGAAGGACCTCAAGGGTCTGCAGGAGGTGTTGGGTGAATTCCAGGACGCGGAGGTACAGAGCGTGGCAGTACGTGAGTTCGCCGCAACAATGATCTCCACCCGTTCTGCCCCAGCGCGGACCGTCCTGGCCATGGGTGAGCTGGCCGCCCAACTCGGCGCGCACCAACGCCATGCGCGGACCGAATTCGCGGCCAACTTCGCGGCCTTCGACAGCGCCGACACCAGAGCTCGCTTCCGAGAGCTCACGAGCGGCGGTCCACCGTGAGAGTCCTCGCCACGTACAACATCAAAGGCGGCGTCGGAAAGACGTCGACGGCGGTGAATCTGGCCTATTTGTCGGCTCGGGACGGTGCCCGGACGCTGCTCTGGGACCTGGACCCGCAGGGTGCGGCCAGCTTCATCTTCCGGATCAAGCCGCGCGTCAAAGGCGGCGGTAAGGGATTGGTGCGGCGCAAGTCATCCCTCGAGGCTGCGATCAAGGGCACCGACTTCGACGACCTCGATCTGTTGCCGGCCGACTTCTCCTACCGCAACCTCGACCTGCTGCTCGACGCGCGCAAGAAGCCGATCGCTGTCCTGCGCCAGTTGCTGCGCCCGTTGTCCGAGGACTACGACACGGTCGTCCTGGACTGTCCGCCTGGCATCTCTCTGGTGTCCGAGAGCGTTATGTACGCCGCAGACACCCTGCTCATCCCGCTGATCCCGGCGACCCTGTCGTTGCGGACCTTCGACCAGTTGACCGACTTCGTTGGTGGCATCGACGACCGTCGTCCGTCACTGTGCGCCTTCTTCTCGATGGTCGACCGCCGCAAGAAGCTGCACCGTGACGTCGT
>JACCTM010000287.1 GCA_013812385.1 Geodermatophilaceae bacterium
CGGCCATCGAGGCGATTCGAACCGGCCATAACCAGTACCCACCCGGTCGCGGAATCCCGGCCCTTCGACAGGCGATCGCCGACCACCAGCAGCGGTACTACGGCCTGAGCTACGACCCGGACCGGGAAATCCTGGTCACTGCCGGCGCGACCGAGGCCATCGCCGCGACCATCCTCGCCCTGTGCGAGACCGGCGACGAAGTGGTCGTGCTGGAACCCACGTACGACAGCTACTCCGCCTCGATCGCCCTGGCCGGTGCGGTGATGCGGCCGGTCACCCTGCGCCATCCCGAGTACCGGCTGGAATCCGACGCCGTACGGCGCGCCCTCTCGCCCCGGACTCGGCTGCTCCTGATCAACAGCCCGCACAACCCGACCGGCCGGGTACTGGACCGAGCCGAGTTGAGCGCGATCGCCGAGCTTGCGATCGAGCGCGACCTGCTCGTCCTCACCGACGAGGTGTACGAGCACCTGGCCTTCGACGGCGAGCACATTCCGATGGCCACTCTGCCCGGGATGCGCGACCGTACGATCACTATCTCGTCAGCCGGAAAGACGTTCTCCTGCACGGGCTGGAAGATCGGTTGGGTCTGCGCGAGCCCTGCCCTGCTCGATGCGGTGGCGACCACGAAACAGTTCCTCACGTACGTCAACGGCGCGCCGTTCCAGCACGCGATCGTGGCGGGACTGGCGCTTCCGGAGAGCCGGATCGAGTCGATCCGGGTGAACCTGCGCGACCGTCGTGACCAGCTGCGTAACGGTTTGTTGGCCGCCGGACTGGACGTGCACCCGTGTGAGGGCACCTACTTCTTGACTGTGGATGTGGCGTCACTGGGTGAGTCCGACGGCCTGGTCTTCTGTCGCGCCCTCGGCGAGCGAATCGGCGTCGTGGGCGTCCCGAGCTCGGTCTTCTACGTCGATCCCGGTCCGGCTCGCTCGCTAGTACGGTTCGCGTTCTGCAAGCAGCCGGAGGTGCTCGACGAGGCCGTCCGGCGGCTGTCGGAGTTGAGTACACCCAGCGTCAGGAGTCCGGCATGAAGATCGCAGCGATCCAGCACGACATCACCTGGGAGGACAAGGACGCGAACTTCGCCCACCTCCGACCGCAGATCGCCGCTGCCGCGGACAGGGGTGCCCGGCTGGTCGCTCTGACCGAGATGTTCGCCACCGGTTTCTCGATGGCGTCGACCACGCTGGCCGAGGGTCACGACGGTCCGAGCACGCAGTTCCTCCGCGAACAGGCCCACACGCACGACATCTGGATCGGCGGCTCGATCATCCAGCGGCACCCCTCGGTTCGGTTGCCCTACAACCAGTTCGTCCTCGCCGGGCCCGCCGGGCAGGTGCACCGGTACGCGAAGATGCACCCGTTCACCTACCACGGTGAACACGAGCACTACACGGCCGGCTCCCAGTCGATCAGCGTCGAAGTCGAAGGGGTCCGGTTCACGCCGTTCATCTGCTATGACCTGCGCTTTGCCAACGTGTTCTGGGAGCGGGCAACCCAAACAGACTGTTTTCTCGTGGTCGCCAGCTGGCCTTCGCCGCGGCGAGCGCATTGGCGCAGCTTGCTCGTCGCCCGTGCGATCGAGAACCAGGCCTATGTGGTGGGCGTCAACCGGGTCGGGAACGGCGACGGTGTCGACCACGTCGGCGACAGCGTCGTCGTGGACCCGACCGGGGAGACGCTGGCCGACGCCGGCGCCAAGGCGCAGACGATATTTGCCGATGTCGAACCGAGCCTGGTCGCGACGGTTCGTGCTGATTTCCCGTTCCTGGCCGATCGGCGCGACTGAGCGCTCGGCCGGACCTCGATAGTGACGTCGGTAGCTGGACGTACGGTGGGTCGTATGACTGAATCGAGTGGCTCCGCGGCGCAGGCCGATCAGCAGGGTACGGGTGGATGGCGAGGCCCCAACGCCGCTCAGACGCCGGTGAACGTTCCCGAGGATGGCGGGCCCGCTGTCGGCGAGGGGATGGTCAACACCGGGCAGGCCGGCGACCCGACCGCCGAGAAGGATCCTGACGACTGGGTGACCGGCGACGAGGCGGCCACCGGCGCGCAGCTCAGCTACTTGGAGACCTTGGCCCGCAAGTCTGGCCGCGACGTTCCCGATCGGCTCACCAAGGCCGATGCCTCGCGGCTCATCGACGAACTCCAGGCTGGCTCCAGCTAACACGTCTTGGGCCCGGCCACCGAAGGATCA
>JACCTM010000310.1 GCA_013812385.1 Geodermatophilaceae bacterium
CCCAGCGTCGCGCGGTGCTGACCATGTACCTGTGGTCCGGACTGCTGGCCTTCGGCACGGTGGCCATCGCGATCACCCGCCAGACGATCCCCGTGCTGATCGCCATGGCCGTCCTGGCAGTCATCGCCGTCGTGCTCTCCCGACTGCCAGGAATCGGTCAAGCGCGTACGGCGCGACCATCGCCCGGGGCGCAACGACCGCCCCGCGTCAGCACATGACCGACACAAGCAAGGAGCAGCCAACCGAAGCTGCGGCCTGGGACCTCGGCTACCTGCGGGTCGGAGCGCTGATCACCGCAGCGGTCGCGGTGGTCGCGGTGCCGGTGGTCGGCTTGGTCGCCGGTGCGCGCGAGGCCTGGGGCACCGTCCTTGGCCTGGCTGTCGTGGTGGCCTTCTTCGCACTCTCCGGGATCGTCGTCGCTTGGGCCGGCCGGATCCACTACTCGTGGACGTTACCGGCGGCGCTGATCACCTTCGGGATCAAGGCGCTCGTACTCTTCGTCGTCGTGCTGACCCTGCCCGATGACGGCCCGATCGCGCCTCGCGCCTTCGGGTGGGCGGTAGTGCTGGGGGTGCTGGGTTGGCAGCTCATACACGCTCGGTGGGTGCTCACCCGCAGGCTGCTCTACGTCGACCCGGCCCGGGTTGAGCAGCAGCCCAATTGATAGGCTGGTCTGGCTCATGTCCGAGGACCCCAACGCCGGTGCTGCTTCCGGATCGAGCGGTGCCAACACTGGTTATGCCGTCGTCGGCACGCTGATGTCCGGCATCGTCGTCTGGGGTGGGATCGGCTGGCTGCTGGACCGCTGGTTCGACACGGTTATGTTCGCCGCACTTGGGGTGGTCATGGGCGCGGTACTCGGTATCTACCTCGTGATGGTCAAGTACGCCCAACTCCCGCCAAGCAGGGACAGTAGAGAGACGGAGGGGAGACGGCAGTGATAGCCGCCATCCTGGCCGCCGATTTCCGGGGCAGACCAGCCATCCTGGCCAGCGAGTCCGGCGGTAGGGGCGAAGGCTACGAAGCGCCCACCGTCGAGGAGTTCTTCCCGCCCCCGCTCTTCGAGTTCTCCGTGTTCGGGCTCGACTTCGAGATCACCCGGATCACGATCATCAGCTGGATCGCCGTGGCCGCCCTGATCCTGCTGTTCTTCTTCGCGGCCAGGCGCGCCCGGATCGTTCCGGGCAAGCTGCAGTTCTTCGGCGAGATGGCCTACAACCTGATCCGCGACGGCGTCGGGCGCGACGTGATCGGCAAGCAGGCCAAACCGTTCATCCCCTATCTGGCGACCCTGTTCTTCTTCATCCTGTTCAACAACCTGATGGGCATCATCCCGTTCGCCCAGATCTCGCCCAGCGCCAAGATCGCCTACCCGGCCTTCATGGCAATCCTGAGCTATCTGCTCTACCTCGGCGTCGGGATCAAGCGACACGGCTTCTTCCCGTACTTCAAGGGCCTCATCGTCGTCCCCGGTGTTCCGGTCTACATGCACATCCTGCTGATTCCCATCGAGTTCCTGTCCAACGTGATCGCGCGGCCGTTCACCCTGGCGATCCGGCTCTTCGCCAACATGTTCGCCGGGCATCTACTCTTGGTGGTGTTCTCCCTCGGCGCGGCATACCTGCTCGTACAGCCGAACGTGTCGGTGATCTTCGCGCCGGTCGCTTTCCTCGTCGCCATCGCGATGACCTTCTTCGAGATCCTGGTCGCCGCCCTGCAGGCCTACGTCTTCACGATCCTGACCGCCGTCTACCTCGAAGAATCGATCGCCGGCGGCCACTGACCCCGCCCCAATCCGTCCGCGTGAGCCTCACGCGAACACCACAGGAGGAAACCTCGCATGCTCGACGTAGTGGCAGAACTGGAAGGAAACGTCACCGCAATCGCGTACGGCCTGTCCGCGATCGGACCCGGTATCGGCGTCGGCATCGTCTGGGCCGCCTACATCCAGGCGACCGCCCGCCAGCCGGAGTCGGCGGGCCTTACGCGGACATATGCGTTCCTGGGTGCCGCGTTGTCCGAAGCGCTCGCGCTGATCGGTTTCGTCGCCCCGCTCGTCCTCACCTAAAGGCTGACCAGCAATGAAGTTGTTTGCTGCGGAAGGTTCCAGCCCGCTGATCCCGCCGTTGCCCGAGATCATTCTCGGGTTGGTCGCCTTCGGTCTGGTCCTGCTGCTGTTCTGGCGGTACGTGATTCCCCAGTTCGAGAAGGCCTACCAGGCTCGACGGGACGCGATCGAGGGCGGCATCGAAAAGGCCCAGGCCATGCAGGCCGAAGCCAAGCAGGCCCTGGAGACCTATCAGGCGCAGCTGGCCGAGGCTCGCGGTGAAGCCGCCTCGATTCGCGACAACGCACGGGCCGAGGGACAGCAGATCGTCGAGGAACTCCGGCAGAAGGCTCAGGAGGAGTCCGAGCGGATCATCGCTCGCGGTGAGGAGCAGTTGGCCGCCCAGCGCAAGCAGACCGTGGCCGAGCTCCGCGGCCAGATCGGCGGGATGGCCGTTGACCTGGCTGGACGGGTGGTCGGGGAGTCCCTGGAAGACGAGGCCCGTCGCCGCGGAACCGTGGACCGTTTTCTTGACGAACTCGACGCGATGAGCGCCGAGGACAAAGACGAGTCGAAGACTGGGGACACCGGCGTCGAGACGCCCGCGACGGTGCCAGCCGGCGCGGGTGAGTCGGAGGATCAGGCCTGATGCAGGCCGCCAGCCGCGAGGCGCTGCGCACGCTCTCCGAAGCGCTCGACAACGTCAGCGAGGGGACCTCGGGCACGGTCTTGCTGAGCGTGGCCGATGAGCTGTTCGCGGTCGTGGGCGTGCTGGAGAACCAGCATGCGTTGCGACGTGCGCTGGCCGACACCTCGACCGACGCCGATGCGCGGGCAGGCTTGGCTGACCGGCTGTTCAGCGACAAAGTCAGGGCGCAGACCGCCGCTGTACTAGAGTCCGCGGTACGCGTCCGGTGGTCGTTGCCCAGCGAGTTCGCCGCCGGACTGGAGCGACTGGCCGTACAGGCAGCCTTTTTGTCCGCCGAGGCCGACGACAAGCTGGACACTGTCGAGGACGAGCTGTTCCGGTTCGGCCGGATCATCGCCGGTCGCCCGGAACTGCAGCGGGCGTTGTCTGACTCCGCCGCCAGCAACGCGCAACGAGGTAGCCTGGTTGACGCGTTGGTCGGTGGCAAGGTCCACGCGGTCACCGAGCGATTGCTGGCAGCCAGTCTCACCGGTGCACGGGCACGCCATGCCGAGCAGACCGTCGAGGAACTCTCCGATCTCGCTGCTCTACGCCGACAGCGCTCCATCGCGCAGATCACCACGTCGGTCGGGTTGACCGACGAGCAGGAGCAGCGGCTGGTCGACAGCTTGTCTCGGATCTACAACCGACGGATCTCGCTGCAGATCTCCCTGGCCCCCGAGCTTCTCGGTGGCCTGGTCGTTCGGGTGGGCGACGAGATCATCGACGGCAGCACCCGATTCCGGCTCGCCGCCGCCCGCCAGCGGCTGGCCCGCTGAGCGTTACGACCCCCTACCCGAGACCGATACCCATGACACCGCAACCGAGAACGCAGACAGACAGGACACCCAGATGGCCGAGCTGACGATCTCCGCAGACGAAATCCAGGCCGCAATAGAGGACTACGTTTCCTCCTTCGCCGCCGACGCCTCGCGGGAGGAGGTGGGCACCGTCGTGGACACTGCCGATGGCATCGCCCACGTCGAGGGCCTGCCCTCGGCGATGACCAACGAGCTCCTCGAGTTCCACGACGGTGTGCTCGGCGTCGCCCTCAACCTCGACGTTCGCGACATCGGCGCGGTCATCCTCGGTGACTATCAGGGCCTGCAGGAGGGACAGCAGGTCACCCGTACCGGACGGATCCTGTCCGTACCCGTGGGAGATGCCTTCCTCGGGCGGGTGGTCGACCCGCTGGCCCAGCCGTTGGACGGACTCGGCAACATCGAGAGCGACGAGGAACGGGTTCTCGAACTGCAGGCCGCCTCGGTGATCGACCGGCAGAGCGTGTCCGAGCCGCTGCAGACCGGGATCAAGGCCATCGATGCGATGACCCCGATCGGCCGTGGCCAACGTCAGCTGATCATCGGCGACCGCAAGACCGGCAAGACAGCGGTCTGCGTAGACACGATCATCAACCAGAAGCAGGCCTGGGAATCCGGCGACCCCGAGCAGCAGGTCCGCTGCATCTACGTCGCCATCGGCCAGAAGGGCTCGACGATCTCCGGAGTGCGGGCGGCACTCGACGAGGCCGGCGCCCTGGAGTACACGACGATCGTGGCGGCTCCCGCATCGGACTCGGCCGGCTTCAAGTGGCTGGCGCCCTACACCGGTTCTGCCCTGGGACAGCACTGGATGTATCAGGGCAAGCACGTCCTGATCGTCTTCGACGACCTGTCCAAGCAGGCCGAGGCCTACCGTGCGATCTCGCTGCTGCTGCGCCGCCCGCCCGGTCGCGAGGCCTACCCCGGCGACGTGTTCTACCTGCACTCCCGCCTGCTCGAGCGCTGCGCGAAGCTGTCCGACGACCTCGGCGGCGGCTCGATGACCGGCCTGCCGATCATCGAGACCAAGGCCAACGACATTGCCGCCTACATCCCGACCAATGTCATCTCGATCACCGACGGACAGTGCTTCTTCCAGTCCGACCTGTTCAACCAGGGGGTCCGCCCGGCCATGGCCGTCGGCACGTCGGTGTCCCGGGTCGGCGGTGCCGCCCAGATCAAGGCGATGAAGTCGGTGGCCGGATCGCTGCGGGTCAATCTCGCGCAGTACCGCGAGCTGGAGGCCTTCTCCGCCTTTGCTTCCGACCTCGATGCTTCTTCACGGGCCACGCTGGACCGCGGGGCGCGGATCGTGGAACTGCTCAAGCAGGGCGTCTACTCGCCGTACCCGGTCGAGGAGCAGGTCGTCTCGATCTTCCTGGGTACCCAGGGCCATGTGGACAAGGTGCCGGTCGAGGACGTCCGCCGGTTCGAGTCCGAATTCTTGGACTACCTGCGGCACAACGACAAGGGCGTCCTGGACACCATCCGCGAGTCCAAGAAGTTCGAGGACGACACCGAGGCATCGGTCGTGTCGGCCGTCGAGGAGTTCACCAAGCGCTTCACCACCACCTCGGGGGAGTCGTTGGTCGGCAGCGAGGCCGAAGCCGAGGCCATGGACTCCGAGGACGTCGGCCAGGAAAAGATCCAGGTCCGCAAGAAGAAGGCCGGATAAATGGCTCAGATCCGCGAGATCCGGCGGCGTATTTCCTCGGTCTCCTCGACCAAGAAGATCACACGGGCCATGGAGCTCATCGCCACGACCCGCATCGCGAAGGCTCAGCAGCGGGTCCAGGCGGCGTTACCCTACGCCCGGGAGATCACCCGCGCGCTGTCCTCGCTGGCGGCCACGGCATCGTTGGACCACCCGTTGCTCGTCGAACGGGACAATCCCAAGCGGGCTGCGGTGCTCGTGGTCACCAGTGACCGCGGACTGGCCGGCGGCTACACCGCTAACGCGGTCCGCGCGGCCGAAGAGCTGTCCGCCCTGCTGCGCAGCGAAGGCAAGGAGCCGCTGCTCTACGTCATCGGCCGCAAGGGGATCGGCTACTACAGCTTCCGGCAACGCACGGTGGCCCACACCTGGAGTGGCTTCTCCGAGCAGCCCACCTACGCCGATGCCCGGGATGTGGCCTCGACGCTGATCAAGGCATTTCTGGCCGGCGTCGATGACGAGGGCGACGATGGTGGCGAGGACGGCGTGCTGGGTGTCGACGAGATCCATCTCGTACACACCCGGTTCGTGTCCATGCTGTCTCAGGAACCGACCGCCAACCGGATTGCGCCATTGGTCGTGGAGGAGGTCGAGCACGAGGAGGACGAGTCCAGCCGGATGTCGGAACTGCAACCCTCGTACGAGTTCGAACCGGACCCGGACACCCTGCTCGATGCGCTGCTCCCGACGTACGTGACCAGCCGGATCTATGCCGCACTACTGGAATCGGCAGCCTCGGAGTCCGCCGCCCGTCGGCGGGCGATGAAGGCGGCCACCGACAACGCCGACGAGTTGATCCGCGGGCTCACCCGTGACGTCAACCAGGCACGACAGGCCCAGATCACCCAAGAGATCAGTGAGATCGTCGGCGGCGCCGACGCTCTCGTCTCCGTAGGAAGCGACGAGTAGATGACTGCAACCACCTCTGACCGCACGGAATCCCCGGCGGGCTCGAACTCCTCGGCCGACTCAGCCGGTCTGGCCGGCCGCGTCGTACGGATCATCGGCCCCGTTGTCGACGTGGAGTTCCCGCGCGATTCGATGCCTCCGCTGTTCCAGGCGTTGCACGCCGAGATCGCGCTCGAGTCGGTGCGTAAGCGGCTGACCCTCGAGGTGGCACAGCACCTCGGCGACAACCTGGTCCGGACGATCTCGATGCAACCGACTGATGGCCTGGTTCGTGGTGTGGAGGTCACCGACACCGGATCGTCGATCTCGGTGCCGGTGGGCGATCAGGTCAAGGGCCACGTGTTCAACACTCTTGGCCAGTGCCTGGACGACCCGGACCTGAAGTTCGAGGGTGAGCGCTGGTCCATCCACCG